>NZ_JBHFII010000005.1:302453-305910 GCF_057334215.1 Achromobacter maghribensis
CCCCGCGGCCCTAGCCGCCCTGCTGTCGTTGGGCGGCGTGGCCGCGGCCTGGTACCAATACAGCGTCGCCGCCAACATGCTGTCCTGCGACCAGACCTTTGCCGACCGCTTCATGACCGGCATCGGCCTGGAAAGCGCCATCCCCTGGCTGTTCGGCATCTTCGCCACCTGCATGGACGCCAAGGTGCCGGTGCTGGGCATCGAGTACGCCCTGTGGAGCCTGGCGCTGTTCGTGGTTCTGTTCTTCATGGCGCTGCCCGTCGTCTTCCGACGCGGCGGCGCGCAGTAAACGGCAAGCCCGCGCAGGACGACCTTGAAATACCTGACCGGCTACCCGGAAACCCTGCTGCTGCAGGCCCAGACGCTGCTTGACCAGGGCAAACTGGGACCCGCGCTGCTGGCGCGCTACCCCGACGGCCCGCACGCGGTGCGGACCGACCGCGCGCTGTACGAGTACGTGACGGACCTGAAGAACACCTATCTGCGCAACGGCGACCTGATCAACAAGGTGGCCTACGACAGCAAGATCCACGTCATCCAGCATGCGCTGGGTCAGCACACGTACATCTCGCGCGTGCAGGGTGGAAAATTGCGCGCCAAGCACGAGATCCGCGTGGCGACGCTGTTCAAGTCCGTGCCCGCCGAGTTTCTCAAGATGATCACGGTGCATGAACTGGCGCACCTGAAAGAGAAGGACCATAACAAGGCTTTCTACAATCTGTGCCTGCGCATGGAGCCGCACTATCACCAGTACGAATTCGACCTGCGCCTGTATCTGACGCATCTGGAAGCCACGCGGGAAACGCTGTGGGACGCCAAGGGCTGACGCGCTGCCCCAGCCATCGAGGCCCAAAAAAATGCCGTCCCGAGGGACGGCATTTTCATTGAGGGGAACAACAGCGGGTCAGGCGTCGTTCGCGGCGTAGCCCATGTTGAACTGCAAGCCGCTTGCCCCTTCGTCCTGGCCCGGTTCCGCGCGTGACTGACCCAGGCGGGCCAGGTATTCGGCGGTGATGTCGCCGGTGACGTATTCACCGTCGAAGCACGACGCTTCGAAACGCGACATCTTGGGGTTCAGATCGCGCACCGATTGCTGCATGTCGGCGAGGTCCTGGTAGATCAGCGAGTCGGCGCCGATGGCGCGGGCGATTTCCTCGTCGGTGCGGCCGGTGGCGATCAGCTCGGACTGCGTCGGCATGTCGATGCCGTACACGTTCGGAAAACGGACCGGAGGCGCGGCCGAGGCGAAGTACACCTTGTTGGCGCCGGCGGCGCGCGCCATGTCGACGATTTCGCGGCTGGTGGTGCCACGCACGATGGAGTCATCGACCAGCAGCACGTTCTTGCCCTTGAATTCCATGCCAATGGCATTGAGCTTCTGGCGCACGGACTTACGGCGCACGGCCTGGCCCGGCATGATGAAGGTGCGGCCCACGTAGCGGTTCTTGATGAGCCCTTCGCGGTAGTCCAGGTTCAGGCGGGCGGCCAGCTGCATGGCGGCGGGACGCGAGGAATCCGGAATCGGCATGACGACGTCGATGTCGCCCAGGCGCATGTTGCGCGCGACCTTGTCGGCCAGGTATTCACCCATGCGCAGGCGGGCGTCGTAGACCGACACGCCGTCGATCAGCGAATCCGGACGCGCGAAGTACACGTATTCGAAAATGCACGGCACCAGCTGCGGATTGTCGGCGCACTGGCGGCTGACGAAACGGCCGTCCAGGTCGACGAACACGGCTTCGCCGGGCTCGACATCGCGCACGAACACAAAGCCGCTGCCTTCCAGCGCCACGGATTCCGAGGCCACCATCCATTCGACGCCTTCGTCGGTTTCCATGCGGCCGATGCACAGCGGCCGAATGCCGTTGGGGTCGCGGAAAGCCAGCAGGCCGTAACCGGAAATCTGCGCCACGACGGCATAGGCGCCACGCACGCGCTTGTGCACGGCGGACACCGCGCGGAAGATGGCGTCGTCATCCAGCGACACGCCATTGGCCGACGATTGCAGCTCGTGCGCCAGCACGTTCAGCAGCACTTCCGAATCGGAATTCGTGTTGATGTGGCGGCGGTCGACGCGGTACAGCGATTCGCGCAGTTCGCGCCAGTTGGTCAGGTTGCCGTTGTGGGCAAACATGATGCCGAACGGGGCGTTGACGTAGAACGGCTGGGCCTCTTCCTCGCTGGCGCTGGAGCCCGCGGTAGGATAGCGGACCTGGCCGACGCCAGACGTACCCGGCAACGAACGCATGTTGCGCGTACGGAAGACGTCGCGCACCAGGCCGTGAGCCTTGTACATATTGAATTGGTTGCCTTGCGACGTGGCGATGCCCGCGGCGTCCTGCCCGCGATGCTGCAACAACAGCAAGCTGTCATAGAGCAGCTGGTTGACCGGCCCGCGCCCGATGACCCCTACGATTCCACACATGGTGAGATTTCCTGGTTGATTTGAAGCTAATCAATACGGCAGCCATGTCGCCAAAGACGGCGGCAGCCACGTTTTGATATGTTTGATGGCCTCGATGGCCGAATGCGAAAACATGGCGTCCTTCCACCACGGCTCTTGGGGTAGCGGCGTGTAGCCCGCAGCGGCGACCAGCGCCAGGACGATCACCAGACCACGGGCCAGCCCGAACATTCCGCCCAGGCCGTGGTCGGCTGGGCTGAGTCCGGTACTGCGGATCAAGGCGGCTAGCGTCATGTTGACCAAACCCACACCGAGCAGCACGAGGATGAACACCACGGCGTATGAGACTCCCATGCGCAGCAGCGTCGTTTCAATATAGGGCTCCAGCCACGTGTAGACAGTGGGGCCCCACCATATCGCGGCCACGAAGGCCAGCAGATAGGCGACCAGCGACAGCACCTCTTTGAGCAAGCCGCGCACCAGGCCCAGCACACCCGAGACCGCCAGGATGGCCAGCACGACGAAGTCGAAGCCGGTCACTATTGCGCGGCAATGAAACCATTGTCATAGCCCAAGGTGCGCAAACGCGCCTGGGCCGCCTGCGCCGCCTCGCGCGAAGGGAATGGCCCCACGCGCAGACGGTACTGCTGTTTGCCCCCGATGGAGGCTTGTTCCACAAATGCGTTCGTGACACCGGCCTGATGCAGCTTGCCGCGGCGCGACTGAGCGTCTTCCGACGTCGTGTAGGCGGCGATCTGCAGCACGAAATTGCCCTTGGCGGCGGGTTTCGGGGCGGGCGCGGCGGCGGCCGGCGCCGAACGGCCTTCCAGCAGGGCCAGGGCACGCGCACCGTCATCGGAGCGCGCGTCGGGCTTGGACGTGGCCGGCTTGGGCTCGGGCTTCGGTTCCGGTTTCGGCTTGACGTCAGGCTTGGGCGGCGTGGCCGGCGGCGGCGTCACGGGCGTGGCGGGCGTAGTCGTCGGCGCGACGGCCACGGGCGGCACGGAAGTGACCGGCGGCGGCGTAGGGACGGCGGCGGGATCGGCGGGGGGC
>NZ_JBHFII010000006.1:0-37871 GCF_057334215.1 Achromobacter maghribensis
CCGCAATCGTGGGCGCGAGCGTCCATGCCGCCCACGCCGACGAGCGACCGACAACGTACCAGCCGAGAGCCCGCAACGCTGCCCCGCCACGCCCCCCCCCAGTGACGCCCCGCAAACACCCCTCGCCGCCAAGCGTTATCATTGCGGCCTTCACGCAATCTGCACGATTTCAACGGATTTTTCGCCATGGCCCTGCGCGCCACCATCTACAAGGCCGAACTTAATGTCGCCGATACGGACCGCCACTACTACGGCAGCCATTCGCTGACGGTCGCCCGCCATCCCTCGGAAACCGACGAGCGCCTGATGGTCCGCCTGGTTGCCTACGCCCTGCATGCGCAGGAAGAACTGGCGTTCACCAAGGGCTTGAGCGACACCGACGAGCCCGACTTGTGGGTGAAAGACCTGACCGGCGCGGTCAAGCTGTGGATCGAGGTGGGTCAGCCCGAAGAACGCCGCATCCTGCGCGCCTGTGGCCGCGCCGACGAAGTCATCGTGTATTGCTACGGCGGGTCGGCCAGCAAGATCTGGTGGGACGGCGTGCGCAACAAACTGGAGCGCACCCGCAACCTGAAGGTCATCAACCTGCCGTCGGACCAGAGCCGCGCGCTGGCCAAGCTGGCCGAGCGCACCATGCAGCTGAACGCGAACATCTCGGACGGCATCGTGTACTTTTCGGCCGACAAGGGCGAGGTTAGCGTCGAACCCGAGGCCTGGCGCTAACCGCCGCGCCGACAGGCCTGCCTTCCCGCGTTACACATTCACTCCGGATTTTTCTTGCCCGGGGTGTTTTTGCGGGATTAATATGATGATCATCATATTTTTGGTTCAAGACCATGCCTGGCCCGTCCTCCCGCAAAGCGCTTTCTCACGAACGCATCGTCGACGCCGCCGCGCGCGCGATCCGGCGTGAGGGCTACGCGGGCGTCGGCGTGGCCGACGTCATGAAAGAGGCCGGGCTGACCCATGGCGGCTTCTACGCGCATTTTCCGTCGCGCGACGCGCTGCTGGCGGCCGCCATGGAACGCGCCGGCCGCGATGGCGCCGCGCGCATGTCCCTGCGCATCGCCCAGCGCCGGGCGGAGGGGGCCAGCCCCTTGCGCGCCTGGGTCGAGGCTTATCTGGGCGAGACGCATTTGAAAAGCTGTGAAGGCGGCTGCCCGGTATCGGCGCTGGCTTCCGAAATACCCCGTCAGTCGAGCGAGGTGCGCGAGGTTTCCGCGCTGCGGGTGCAGCGCTTGATGGATGCCGTGCGGCAGGTGCTGCCCGAGACGGCCGGCGACCATGCGGCCGCGGCCGTGACCAGTACGTTGGTCGGTGCATTGCAACTGGCCCGGGCATTGGGTGACAACCCCGAAGGGCGCGCCGTGCTGGCGTCCGCCCGCCATGCCATCCTGGACCAATACGACGACGGCGAGGCCAGCTCCTCGTCCACCTGAAAAATCCCTAATCCAAGACCGCATTGCGCGGTCTTTTTACCGGTCAAAAATATGATGATCATCATATTTTATAGACGCTAGTTGCTGTATCCACACCAAGGACATCCCATCATGGATCTCAAGAATGCAGTGGTTTTGATTACCGGCGCCAATCGCGGCTTAGGGCTGGCATTTGCCCGCGAAGCGCTGGCCCGCGGGGCGCGCAAGGTCTATGCCGGCGCGCGCGATCCGTCGACGGTCACGTTGGCCGGCGTCGAAGCGATCAAGCTGGACGTGACGAACCCGCAAGACGTGGCGGCGGCGGCCGCGCATGCGTCGGACGTGACGCTGGTGATTAACAACGCGGGCGTCGCCGCGATCGGCAGTTTCATGGCCGAGGGCAGTATCGAATCCGCCCAACGCCATCTGGACACCAACCTGTTCGGTTCGTTGCGCGTGGCGCAGGCGTTCGCGCCGGTGCTGGCGGCCAACGGCGGCGGCGCACTGTTGAACGTGCTGTCCATCGCCACCTGGATCACGGGGCCGCTGCTGAGCGTGTACGCCATGAGCAAATCGGCCGCCTGGGCCATGACCAACGGCCTGCGCAATGATCTGCGGGCGCAGAAGACGCAGGTGGTGGGCCTGCACATGGGCTTTGTGGACACGGACTTGAGCCGCGGCATTGATGGCCCGAAGTCCACCCCCGCGTCCATCGTCGGGCAGGCGTTCGACGGGCTGGAGGCAGGCGCCGAGGAAGTGCTGGCGGATGAACGCACGCGCCTGGTCAAGCAGGGCTTGTCCGCCGAGCCGGCGGTGTACCTGAAAGCGCTGGGATAGGCCATCATGCGCGCGACTGCCCGCTCCGCCTCTGCCCCTTCACCGGCAGCCCCCTCCGCCAACGACCCGGCGATCAACGCCGCGAATACGCCCGTCGCGGCGTCTCCCTGGCCCGTCTTCTGGGTCGCCAGCATTGCCGTGTTCCTGGTGTCGCTGGATGGCACGATGCTGTATGCGGCATTCGGCGCCTTGCGCGCCGGCTTTCCCCAGGCGTCGGCGGCGGACATGTCGTGGGTGCTCAACGCCTACACCGTGGTGTTCGCCGCCATGTTGATCCCGTCCGGCGGCCTGGCCGACACCCATGGCCGCAAGCGCATGTTCATGGTGGGCGTGGTGCTGTTCCTGGCCGCTTCCGCCGCGTGCGGCCTGGCGGGCAGCGTGGGGTGGCTGATCGCCGCCCGCGTGCTGCAGGCCGTGGGCGCGGCGCTGCTGACGCCGGCCTCGTTGTCGATCGTGCTGGCCGCCTTTCCGGCTTCCCAGCGCGCCGTGGCGGTCAGCCTGTGGGGCGCGGTAGGAGGCCTGGCCGCGGCGGTCGGCCCCAGTCTTGGCGCGTTCGTGGTGGACGTGGCCGGCTGGCCATGGGCCTTCTACATCAATCTGCCGCTGGGCGCCTTGTCGCTGTGGTATGGCGCGGGCCTGCTCAAGGAATCCGTGAAACCCGATGCGCGCCGCCGCGTGGATGGCGTTGGCATGGCGCTGCTGGTTGTGGCGGTGGGCGCGCTGGCGCTGGCGATCGTGCAGTCGGAATCGCCGTCGTGGACCCGTGTGGAACTGGGCGTGGTGGCCGCCATGGGCATCGTATCCATGGGTGCCTTCGTGGCCTGGGCGCGCACCACGCCGCATCCGCTGGTCGATCTGTCGCTCTTCAAGCACCGCACCTATCGCTATGTGAACCTGGCCACGCTGAGCTTTGGCATTGCGTTCGCGATGATGTTCTTCGCTTTCTTCTTCTACATGACCGGCGTCTGGCATTACAGCCTGCCGCGCGCCGGCCTGGCGGTGACGCCTGGCCCGCTGCTGGTGATGCCCACGGCGATCCTGACCGGCAGGCTGGCGGCGCGCATGGGCCACCGCCCGTTCCTGGTGGGCGGCGCCATGATCTATGCGGCCAGCGGATTGTGGTTCTTGCTGGTCCCGGGCGAGCAACCCGCTTATTTGACGCAATGGCTGCCGGGCCTGCTGCTAAGCGGCATCGGCGTGGGCATGGTGCTGCCGTCGCTGTCGGGCGCGGCCGTCAGCCGCCTGCCGGCGCAACACTACGCCGTGGGCAGCGCCGTCAATCAGGCGACGCGGCAGGTGGGCGGTGTGATGGGCGTGGCGATCACGGTGCTGATGCTGGGGCATGGCGCGGTCAGCCATGCGGATTTCTCGCCGCTGTATGTCGGGCACGTCGCCTTGGCGCTCTTGACGGCCTTGCTGTGCCTGGCAGTGGACACGCGGCCCCGCCAGGCGTGATACGTCACGGCGTGCAGGCGTCCGGCGCCGGATTGGCCGGGTCGCCGCACGCGTTCCATTGCGTGGGCGTCAAGGCCGGCACCAGCGCGACGCGCCCCATGGGGTCGAAATAGAACAGGACCCGGCCGGGATGCTGGTGCATGGCCTGCCAGATCTGTTCTTGGGCCTGCGGCGTCACGTGCGCCGTGCCTTGCGCGTCGGTTTCACCCTTGGCCAGCACGGCCTGCAGCTCGGGGTCCCAGGACGATTGGTCGTCGCCGTCCATCGGTACGTCTTCGGGAATGCGCACGATGCGCCACGCCACGCCCGGGATCTCACCCGGCATCGCCGCCATATGTTCGCGCAGGCGCGGGTACAGACGGTCGGGGCGCGTAGCGGGTTCGGGGTAGGCAAGAGGCTCCGCGCTATCGTTCGGCGCGGCGAACGCGGAATATTGCCGCACGTAGCGCTGCGCCGGCTTGCCTTGCGCGTCGAAGGTCTGGACCGCCAGCGGCTGGCCAGGCGATAGCGTGTCGATGACGCGCAGCAGACGGCCCGAGGCGTCGTGCAGATAGTGGCGGCTGACGCCGGGGCCTTTGGCGTCGCCGCAGCCGTCGTCGATGAAGGTGGTCAGCACGCCTTGCGCGTCGCGCTGCAGGCAGGCGCGGCGAGTCACAGCGTAGGGCTGCGCGCTGGACGCTCCCGTCAAGTCGTATTCGGTATAGGCCGCCAGCGCGCCCGCCGCGTCGTAGGCCAGGCGATAGCCGCTTTCAAGCACGCTCCTGCCGCGGATCTTGCCATAGCGTTCCACCCGGCACAGCTTGCCGTTCGGATCGAAGTAGAGGCGCGTGGGCGCGGCCGCGCTTGCGGTATCCCGAAGCTGGTAGGCTGGCCAGTCGACCTTGTCGGCCCAGGTGTGGGGGGTGGGGTCGCCGCGCTCTTCGGTCCATGCCAGCTTGCGGTTCGTGGGGATGCGTTCGCCGCGCTTGCCCAGCAACACGTGGTCGTCCGTCAGGTCCACGGACACCGGCACGGCCGGCAACGTCGAGGGCACGGAAAAATCAGCATCCACTGGCCCGCACGCCGCCATGGCGGTCGGGCCGAGCAGCGCCTGGGCCGCCAAGGCAAGGGCGATCGGCAGCTTACGCATATTGTTGCGCGTCCATGTACTTCACCAGGTCCCAGAATTCCCGGGACACCCCGCCCAGGCGGAGCTTGCCCTGCGTGTCCTCGAACAGCAGGAACGGGTACGCGTCGCGAGTCAACACGCCGGGTTCCGGAAGCCGATAGGGCTTGAAGACCTCGGGGTTGTTGAAGTAGCTCTCCAGCCGGCCGCCGCCATCCACATGCATATAGCGCACGCGCAGCGTCTGCTGCTTGAACGCCGCCTGGGTTTCGGGATAGACGCCGCCGTCGCCCGCGACGACGGAATGCGACAACGCCGCCATGAATACGCGCTGGATGCCGACGAAGCGGATTTCACCGTGCGTGCTGTCGCCCTGGGCGCGGGCCAGCTCCTTCACCACCTGCGAAGCGCGCGAACCGGGCACCAGCGTGTTGGCGAACAGCTTGTCGACGTTGGCATTCTCGCGATCGGGCATTTGGAGGAATTGCTGGAAATCCCGCCGGAAGTCTTGCAGCCACTGCTGATAGCGTTGATTCTCCAGCTGGCGATCGAAGGTCTGTGCGACGCTTGCGCCGGCATGCAATGTGAGCAGGCTGGCCATTGCCAGCAGCCAGAAACGTCGGAACCAGAATCGGCGGGCGATAGCGATCATTGCAAGGGTTCCGAGGTGGCATCCGACCTGGCGTGCGACCCGGCATCGACCGTCTGCTCGCGCTGGCGACCGGGCCAGCCATAGAACCAGACCGTGCACAGGAACGCGCCGACCATACCGGGCAATGCGCCCACGAAGGCGGGGAATAGCAGCTCCGTCCACTGGAATTCCCGGCTGCCGAATCCGGCCAGGAACAGGAATCCGTACAGGCCGCCCGCCACCGTCATCGTGCCTAACGCGCCCCATGAGGGACGCGCGGGTTTGAGCGCGCCGGCCACGATGCCGCACAGCAGCGCAGGCACGACGCCGAAGACGTAGAACCATGGCAGGCCGAAGATGGCCGTCATCAGGTTCTGGGCCTCCAGGGTGGCGATTGCGACCCCGATCATCAGTGCGATCCCGCCGATGGCAGGCGCCGTGAAAGCGTACATGATCCCGCCGGCGACAAGGTCGCTGATGATGCGGCGGCGGGTGTCGTCGGGGCGGGGCCGCCGCAGGCGATAGACGACGGCGGCAGCGATGCCAAGCAGCAGCAGGCCGAGAACGAGGTAGAGTCTCATTGCCTTATTCTGGCACAAGAGTCAGCGCGCGATGACCGCGCGCGGAAATATGCCTGGCGCGTTGCGCGCCGGCGCATCAGCGCGGCGTGCGCTGATGCGGGACGAGGGGCGGTACGGGCTGGTTGGCGATCAGTTCCCAGAAACCGGGCAGAAAACACTCGGCCACCAGCAACGGCTGGCCTTGGCGCCAGAACACGGACCGCCGCGCCCAGATGCGGGTGGCGTCGCGCTCGCGCTGCTCGGGCGGCAGCACGCCGCGCGCCGTGGCGTGGAACGGCACCGGCGAGGCCAGCCGGCGGCAGGCGAACGGCGAACGAATGACGGTGCTGTCGTGGTACAGCATGTCGGCCAGTGGCCGGGTCAGCAGCCGGCGCATGCCTTGCCACGCCCCATGCGACGCGCCAAGCGGCGTCAGGCTGCGGGCGGGCACGCTGTCCACGCCGTTCACCGACATCAGGACTTCACGGATCCACACGGGGGTGCCGGGCGCGATGCCCATTGCGCGGGCTTCATCCAGGGGCGCGCCATCGGCATGCTCGGCCACCACGCGCAGGCGGACCTGGCCCACCTGGCGTAGCCCGGCGGTCAGCGCGCCGGGGCGGAACAGCCAGTGGCGCACGGCGGGCGGCAGGACGGGCGGGGCGATGGCGAGCCAGCCAGCGGCAAGGGGAGGGTGATGTGCTGCGGGTTTCATCATGGCTGCGTATTATGCCAAGCCCGGCTGACGGCCCCAATGCGTCGCAGTGACGCAGCGTGGGCGCCGCCGGGAAAAGGCGGCTTGGGCGCGACGGCCGGCGCGCGATTCCAGCGTTCGGGAAAGCACTTATTGTCCCGGGCGCGGCCGTCTCTCTATTATCAGCCCACGGTCAAGATTGATCCGAATGCCTTCAAGGCATGCAGCACCCCGCAGCAATAATTGCTGCTTGAACATTCAGTATGGCTATAGAAGCCCCCGACTTGCACGCGATGCGTGGTCGGGGGCTTTTTCGTTTTCAATTTTCGAAGAGGGAGATCGCATGCAAGCGTCGGATTCGCAACGTTCCCCGGTCGAGGCGACCTGGGTGGCCAGTGTGCAGATGGCTCCCGTGATCGGTGACGTCGCCGCCAATGTGGCCCGCTCGGCCGACATGGTGGAGCAGGCCGCCGCGCAAGGCGCGCGGTTGGTGGTGCTGCCCGAACTGGCCAACACGGGCTATGTGTTCGAAAGCCGCGAAGAGGCTTATGCCCTGGCCGAGGCGGTGCCCGGCGGCCCCAGCTCGCAGGCATGGATCGCGCTGGCGCAGCGGCTGGGCATCTATCTGGTGGCGGGCATCGCCGAGCGCTGCGGCGACCGGCTGTACAACGCCGCGCTGGTCGCCGGCCCGGCCGGATACCTCGGCACCTATCGCAAGCTGCATTTATGGGGCGACGAAAACCTGTACTTCGAACCCGGGGACCTGGGCCTGCCGGTGTTCCATACCGAGCTGGGCCGCCTGGGGGTGGCGATCTGCTATGACGGCTGGTTTCCCGAGGTGTACCGCATGCTGGCGGTGCGAGGCGCGGACATCGTGGCGGTGCCGACCAACTGGGTGCCGATGCCGGGGCAGACGCCCGACGGGCCGGTAATGGCCCATGCGCTGACCATCGCGGGGGCGCACAGCAACGGCTTGACGGTGGTGTGCGCCGACCGCGTCGGCACTGAACGCGGCCAGCCGTTCGTGGGCCGCAGCCTGATCGTGGGATCGCAAGGCTGGACGGCCGCGGGCCCCGCCAGCGCCGATCAGGAAGAAATACTGCTGGCGCCCATCGACGTGAAGGCGTCGCGCCGGGCGCGCCAATTGAACGATTTCAACCACGTGCTGCGCGACAGGCGCTGCGATCTCTACGACGAGCAACTGGGCGCAGGCGAGGCCCCGCGGCAACGTCAAGCGCCGGGCATTTAGCCGACTTCCAAGGAGCAACCTCATGAAACCCCTGTTCAGCAGCTTCCGCATCCGCTTGTCGTTCGTCGTGTTACTGGCCGGCGTCGCCGGCGCGCACGCCGCGGAACCCTTGCGCATCGGCGTGCCGGTCGGCCTGTCGGGCGCCAATAGCGTGGTGGCGCCCGGCGTGGTGCAGGCGTCGCAGTTGGCCGCCGACGAGATCAACGCGGCCGGCGGCATTCTGGGCCGTCAGATCGTTCTGGAGATCGCCGACGACGCGTCGGGCGCCGTCGGCGCCCAAAAGGCCTACGACACCCTGGTATTCCAGAAGAAGGTCGACGCGATCATCGCAATGGAGACCAGCGCGGCCCGCAATGCCGCGCTGCCCATCGTGTCGCGCGGCAAGGTGCCGTACATCTATACCTCTTTCTACGAAGGCCGTTCGTGCAACCGCTGGATGCATGTGAACGGATGGGTGCCCGAGCAGCAGGTCGCGCCCGTGGTGGACCACTTCATGCAAGAGCGTAAAGCCAAGACCTTCTTCCTGGTCGGCAGCGACTACGCCTTCGGCCGCGGCATGCTGAAGTTCACGCGGGCGTATATCGAAAAGCAGGGCGGGCGCGTGGTGGGCGAGGAATACCTGCCCATCGACGGTTCGGACTGGACGCCGGTGGTGTCGAAGATCCGCTCGGCAAACCCCGATGCGCTGATCAGTTCGACGGCGGGCGGCGGACCCAACGTCAGCCTGGCCAAGCAGATCAAGGCGGCGGGGCTGTCCATGCCCTACGGCAACCTGGCGATCGACGAGGGCACGGCCAAGACGATGGGCGATACGGCGGTGGGCATGTACATGTCGGCGTCTTACCTGACCAGCATCGATACGCCGCAGAACCGCAAGTTCCTGGATGGCCTGAAGGCGAAGTTCGGCAACGACGCCAAGACCGCCAATGAATTCTCGGGTCCGCAATATGAGGCCTTCTACCTGTACAAGGCGGCTGTCGAGCGAGCAGGCGGCCTGGATCCGCAGAAAGTGGTGCAGGCCCTGAGCGAGGTGTCGTTCGATGGCCCGCGCGGCCCCGTGAAGATGGACCGGCAGCGCCACGCCGCGCTGACCATGCGCCTGGGGCAGGTGCAGCAGGACGGTTCCATCAAGATCCTGCAGACCTTCAATCAAGTGGACCCGGGCGCGCAATGCCCGGACTTGAAGTGACCTTGCCGTAACGTGACAAGCGCCGCCGGCCTGCCGGCGGCGCCGGAGACCGATCATGGGTTTGATGCTGGACATCTTGAGCACGGCCGCCATGCTGTTCATCGTGACGTCGGGGTTGATGATCATCTTCGGCGTGATGAAGATCGTCAACTTCGCGCATGGGGCGATTCTTACGCTGGGAAGCTATGCCAGTCTGGTGGTGACCCAGCTGGGCTTGAATCCCTGGCTTGCGCTGCCGGTGGCGCTGGCGGCCGGCGTGCTGGTGGGCATGGGCGTGGAGCGCCTGATCGTTCAGCCCCTGTACAAGCGGCCGCTGGACGCCATCCTGGCCACCTGGGGGCTGGGCATCGTGATCGGCCAGCTCATCACGGTGGCCTTCGGACGCGAGGTTCAATTCGTGGATTCGCCGATCCAGGGAGCGGTGTCTTTCCTGGGCACGGAGTATTCGGCGTACCGCCTGTTCCTGGTGCCCGGGGCGCTGCTGATCTATGCGGCCATGACGGTCCTGTTGAACGGCACGCGTTTCGGCGTGCGTACCCGCGCCGTCATCATGAACGAAGACCTGGCGCGCGGCCTGGGTATCAATGCCGAACGCATCCGCTTCACGACCTTTGGCCTGGGGGCGGGGTTGGGCGCGCTTGCCGGCGCGCTGATCACGCCGCTGTCCAGTGTGGACCCCAACATGGGCCTGCCGTGGCTGGTCAGCGCCTTCATGCTTGTCATGGTGTCGGGCCACTCGATCACCGCGCTGTTGCTGACCTGCCTGGTCTATGGCGCTTGCCAGGTGCTGGTGAGCATTTTCGTCAGCCCGATCCTGGGCGGCGTCACCATCGCCGTATTGGCCGCGTTGACGCTGCGCCTGCGTCCCCAAGGATTCGCCCATGACTGACCATTCGCTTGCACGACCGCGCGAGGCCGGCACGGCGCACCCGGCACGCACCCGCCGCGGCCAGGGGCTGCCGTGGTTGGCCGGCATGTGCCTGGTCCTGACCGTGGCGGGCCCCTGGCTGTTCGACACCTACTTGCTCAACGTGCTGATCAAGGCGCTGTTTTTTGCGATGGCGGCGGTGACGGTGGACGTGCTGTGGGGTTACACGGGGCATCTGACCTTTGGCCAATCCGCCTTTTTCGGGGTCGGCGCCTACGCGGCCGGCCTGGCCTTCACGCATTACGGGTTTTCACCGTCGATCGCCATCCTCGCCGCCTTGGCGGCGGTGGGCGCGGCGGCGCTGCTGGCACTGGCCACGGGCTGGCTGTCGTTCTATCGGGGGGCGTCGCCCTTCTTCGCGACCGTCATCTCGCTGGTGCTGCCCATCGTGTTGATGCAATTGGTGCTGGCCGGCGGCACCTACACCGGCTCGTCGTCGGGCCTGACGGGCTACGAGACATTCGACCTGTCGCTCGAGGCCTGGTATGTGATCGCGGCCGGCTCCCTGTCTGCCGTGGCCTTGCTGGCGTGGGTGGTGGTGCGCAGCGACGGCGGCCGCATTCTGGTGGCGCTGCGCGACAACGAGTCCCGTTGCAGCTATCTGGGCTTGAACACCGCCCATTGGCGCATCGTGCTGCTGGTCGTGTGCGGCGCGGTGGCCAGCCTGGCGGGGTTTGGCTATGGCGCGTTCAGCGGCGTGGTGGCGCCGGAACTCACGGGTTTCGTGTTCGGCACCGAACTGATCATCTGGGTGGCGCTGGGCGGACGCGGCACCATCTGGGGCCCGGTGCTGGGGGCCGTTCTCATCAACGTGGCGGGCTCTTACCTCAGCGGGAATATGCCGTTCCTGTGGCAGTTGCTGCTGGGCGTGACGTTCATCCTGGTCATCCTGCTGCTGCCGCGCGGGTTGTTGCCGCTGTTGACGGCGCCGTTCTTGCGGCGCGGCCAGGCGGCCGTGGTGCCGGTGCTTGGCGTGCGCGCCGGCCAATCGCAGCCGGCCAACGGCGCGTCGCGGGCATTGAACCTGTCTGGCGTGGCCAAGCGTTTCGGCAGCCTGAAAGTGCTGGAAGGGATCGACCTGCAGGCCCGCGGGGGCGAACTGGTGGGCCTGATCGGCCCCAACGGCGCGGGCAAGACCACCCTGATGCGCTGCATCGCCGACGGTGCCGAACGGTCTGAAGGCGACTTGGAACTCTACGGCCATCGGGTGCTGCGGGACGGGCCGGAGCAATGCGTGCGCTATGGCCTGGGGCGGAAGTTCCAGAATGCCAATGTGTTCGACACGATGACCGTGGCGGAAAGCCTGCGCATCGCGACGACCCTGCGGGAGCAACCCTCCTGGTGGCGGCGTTCGCCCACGTTGGACCTGCCGCCTTATGCGCTGGAAGTCCTGCGCGTGACCGGGTTGGACCACTGCCTGGCCAGCGTGGCCCGCGACCTGTCGCATGGGCAGCAGCAGGCGCTGGAGCTGGCGATGGTGCTGGCGCTGGAGCCGCGCATCGTCTTGCTGGACGAACCCACGGCAGGCCTCTCCAAGGCCGAACGGTCACAGATCGGCCAGATGCTGTCGTCGCTGGCGCATCAGTACGGCCTGTGCTGCCTGCTGGTCGAGCATGACCTGGATTTCGTGAAGGAAGTGGCGACGCGGATCGTCGTCTTGCACCAGGGCCGCATCGTCATGGACGGGAGTTTCCAGGACGTCGTGGAATCAGAATTGGTGCGCACCATCTATGCAGGTAGCGCGCAGGCTGCGCAGGGGGCAGGGCAATGACGAGCATCGCACCGGCATTAAGCCTGGAAGGAGTATCCAGCGGCTACAAGGGCGCGGTGGTGTTGAACGAGGTGTCGCTATCGGTCGATCGGGGCGCGTGCGTGGCGCTGCTGGGCAAGAACGGCATGGGCAAGAGCACGCTGCTCAAGACGGTCATGGGATACCTGCCCAAGCTGCGGGGGCGCGTGCGCCTGGGCGCGGTCGATGCCACGCGGTTGCGTCCGCATGAAGTGGCGCGCTGCGGCGTCGCGTACGCGGCGCAGGAACAGCCCTTGTTCCCCGACCTGAGCATCCGCGACAACCTGCGCCTGGGCCTGCCGCGCGATGACCTCTTTGACGAGCGCTTCGCCGATATCGCCGACCTGTTTCCGGTGTTCTCGACGCGCCTGCGCCAGCACGCCGGCACCTTGTCGGGCGGCGAGCAAAAGATGCTGCTGGTGGCGCGTGGGCTGATGCAGCGGCCCGAACTGTTGCTGCTGGACGAAATCACCGAAGGACTGCAGCCCTCGGTGATCGAGCGGCTGGGCCGCGCCCTGAACTGGGAACGCGAGCAGCGCGGCACGACCATGCTCATCGTCGAACAGAATGTCGCGTTCGCGCTGGATGTGGCCGACCGCTACCTGGTGCTGAAACAGGGGGCGATCGTGGACGAAGGCGAGGCTGGCGCGCCCGAGGCCATCGGCCATATCATTGACCATCTGAAGGTATGAATGCCGCCGCACCCGCTTCTCCATGGACCGGCATGCTCGATTCACGCATAAGGACGCAATCATGACCTCGCTCCAGGACCAGGACGCAGAACGGCCCGGGTGGCGCATCGGCGTGCTGTACTCGCGCAGCGGCGTGACGGGCACGACCGAATCGCAGCATTTCTTCGGAACGGTGCTTGCCGTGGAAGAGATCAACGCCTTGGGCGGCGTGTTGGGCCGGCCGCTTGCGCCCGTGGTGTACGACCCCGGCAGCGACGCCGAAGAATACCGCCGCCTGGCGGCCCGCCTGCTGCTGGATGACGAAGTCAGCGTCATCTTCGGGGGCTGCACCTCGCATTGCCGCAAAGCGATGCTGCCCGTGGTTGAACGCAGCAATTCCCTGCTTTGGTACGGCTCGGTCTACGAGGGCTTCGAGTATTCGCCCAACGTCATCTACACCGGCGCGGCGCCCAACCAGGGCAGCATGCAGCTGGCGGCCTACCTTATTCAGAACTGCGGTTCACGCATCTTCCTGGTGGGCGCGGACTACATCTATCCGCGCGAAACGAACCGCATCATGCGCGAGACCGTCGAAGAGCATGGCGGCGAGATCCTGGACGAAACCTATCTGCCCCTGGGATGCGACGAAAGCGACATCATCGACGTGGTGGCGGACATCCGCCGCATCCAGCCGGACGTGGTGTTCTCCACGCTGATCGGCGCGGATGCGCAACGTTTCTATCAGCGCTACCACGAGGCCTGCCAGCAGGCGGGGGCGCAAACCGCCCACATCCCCATCGCCAGCCTGACCATGGCGGAATCCGAGGTAGCCGAGATCGGGCCGCAGCGTTGCGTGGGGCACATCACCGCCGCCACGTATTTCAATACCGTCGATACGCCCGCCAACCGGCATTTCCTCGCGCGTTGGCGCGAGCGTTTTGGCGACCAGCCCGCCAGCGTCTATGCCGAAACGTGCTACAGCCAGGTGCACCTGTTCGCGCGGGCATTGCAGCGCGTCGGCAGCATGGATACCCGCAAGCTCGTGCAAGCGGTGCATCAGGTGCAATTCGACGCGCCGGACGGGCGGATGTCCATCCTGGCCGAGAACAACCACTGTGTGCTGACGCCGCGCATCGGCGTGTGCCGGGCCGACGGGCGCTTCGATATCGTCTGGGAAAGCGACCAGCCGGTGAAGCCGGACCCTTATCTGACGGCATTCGGCCTGGACGAATTCTGGTTGAAATGAGCATGGACCATAGCCTTCGCCGCCTCTACGAGGACCTGCGCAGCGTGGCCGTCGCGGTGGTGTATCCGCCGGGCGAAGACCGCGATGTGCTGGTCGAACAGCTCAAGCGCATCGGTTGCCGCATCCATTTGCACTGGCCGTTCCCGGATGCCGCGCCGGCCGGCGCCGACGTGATTTTCTTCCAGGTGTCGCAGTGCGTGCAGAACAGCTCGGCCTGGTCGGCCAGCGAAGTCGAGGCCACCTTGATCGCGCTGTCCGAATACGAAACGCCCACTACGCTCAAGCAGCTGCTGAAGACCAATGCCCATGGGGTGCTGACGCGGCCATTCCGTTCGGCGGGCATCCTCAGCACGCTGGTGCTGGCGCGGTCGGCCAAGCAGTTCCAGAACCGGCAGCAGGTCAAGATCGACAAGCTGGAAAACACCATCAAGGCGCGGCGCGTCATTGAAAAGGCGATCCGCGTGCTGATGGATCACCAGCGGCTGGACGAACGCGCGGCCTATGAGCACATGCGCACTCGCGCCACGGGTTTGCGCGTCAGCGTGGCCGAAGTTGCTGCGATGATCATCGAGGCCAGCGAAGCCATGGAAAAGCTCGGCCTGGGCGGCACCCGCCCAGGGCCGCCGTAAATCGGCTAAGTGCCTGCCCGTAAAGAGGAAAACAATGAAAGTCATGATTGCCCGCTTGAACCACGAGACCAATACGTTCTCACCCGTGCCGACGCCATTGGCGGCGTTCGGCAACGATGGCCCCGCCTTCGGCGCGGCGGCCTACGAAGAGAACAAGGGCAAGCGCACGGCCATGTCGGCCTTCATTGACATTGCCGAGGCGAACGGCGCGTCGGTGGTCACGCCGGTGTCCGCCACCGCGTATCCCAGTGGCCGGGTGGACGCGAAGGCCTATCGCAAGCTCTGCGACGAGATCGTGGCCGGCGCGCGGGGATGCGGCGCCATTCTGCTGGACCTGCATGGCGCCATGGCGGTCGAAAGCACCGACGACGGTGAAGGCGACCTGCTGGAGCGCTTGCGCCAGCAGACGCCCGACGTGCCGATCGCCGTGGCGCTGGACCTGCACGGCAACGTTACGCCCAAGATGATGGCCAACGCCGACGTCATCGTCAGCTTCAAGACCTACCCGCACGTGGACATGTACGAAACCGGTGACCACGCGGGCCGCATCCTGTTCGACTGGCTCAACGGCGGGCCGCGCCCGGTGATGGCGTGGCGCCGCCTGCCCTTGATGACGCACACCTTGCGCAGCGCCACGGCGCAAGGCGCCATGCGCGACGCCGTGCAGGCGGCCCGGCGCGCCGAGGACGCGGGCATGTTGGCCGTATCCGTGCTGGCGGGATTTGCCCTGGCGGACATTCCGTATCCGTGCCTGAGCGTGGTGGTGGTGGGGGCGGGCGAGCCGGCGCTGGCGGAGCAGGCGGCGGCCGGGATGGCGCAAGGCATCTGGGCGGCGCGGGACGGGTTTTTCTACGACAGCGAACCCATGGCCGATTCCCTGGCCCGGGCCGTCGAGCTGGCGTGCGGGGCGGGCAAGCCGGTGTTGCTGCTGGACCATGGCGACAACTGCATGTCCGGCGGCACCTGCGACACTATGGAGGTGCTGATGGCGGCGGTGGAGGCCGGTTTGACGGGCATTGTCGCGGGCCTGTATTGCGATCCCGAGGCCGTCGCGGCGCTGACGGCGGCGGGCGAGGGCGCCCGGGTCGATATCCTGGTGGGCAACAAGCGGCCGATTCCCGCCATCGGCCGGCCGGCGGCGCCGGTGCGGCTGCAGGGCGTCGTCGGGGCCGTTACCGATGGCCAATACGTCATCACGGGGCCTACCTATACCGGGCAGACGGCGTGCATGGGCCGCAGCGCCGTGCTGGATATCGGCGCGGCGCAACTGGTGATCACCGAGCGCACCCACGAACCCTGGGACCTGGGCGTGTTTGAAAGCATGGGGCTGGACCCGCGCCGGGCCCGCTTCGTGCTGGTCAAATCCCGCATGTACTGCCGGCCGGTGTTCGAGCCCATTTCGCAGGCGCTGGTGGAATGCGCCAGCGCCGGCGTCACCAGTTCGGATTTTTCCCTGTTCCCCTACGAACGCCGGCGCCGTCCGCTGTATCCGCTGGATCCCATGGCGCCGTCCGACTACGACCCGTCGGCCTGAGCGGCAGGCCGGCGGGCGTCCGCATACAATACCGGCCATGGAAAAAGTACGCATCTCCAAGCTCATGTCCGAGCGCGGACTCTGCTCGCGCCGCGAGGCCGACAGCTATATCGAACGCGGCTGGGTCCGCGTGGACGGCGCCGTGGTGTCCGAACTGGGCGCCCGGGCCTATCCCGACCAGGTCATCACGCTTGAGCGCGCCGCGCAGGCGCGCCAGACCTCGCGGGTCACGATCCTGATCAACAAACCGGTCGGCTATGTGTCTGGCCAGGCCGAAAAAGGCTATACGCCCGCGGTGGCGCTGATCGATTCCCGCTCGCGTTTTTCAGGCGACCGGGCGCCGCAGCGCTTCGAACGCGCGCACCTGGACGGGCTGGCCGTGGCCGGCCGGCTGGACATCGATTCCCAGGGCCTGCTGGTACTGACGCAGGACGGCCGCATCGCCAAGCACCTGATTGGCGAAGACTCCAGCGTCGACAAGGAATACCTGGTGCGCGTGCAGGGCGACCTCTCGGACCGTGGCCTTGAACTCTTGAATCACGGCCTGTCGCTGGACGGCCGCGCGCTAAAGCCCGCCCAGGTCCGGTGGCAAAACCACGACCAACTGCGATTTGTGCTGCGGGAAGGCAAGAAGCGGCAGATCCGCCGCATGTGCGAACTGGTCGGCCTGAAGGTCGTGGGCTTGAAGCGCGTGCGCATCGGCCGCGTGTCGCTGGGCGACCTGCCCCTGGGCCAATGGCGCTATCTGCGGGACGACGAAGGGTTCTGACCCTCGTTTTTCCGGAATGTCCGCCGCTCCGTCGACGGGCGCGGCCGCGACGCTTGCCCGGTGATCGGCAGATTTTTCAATCTGTTTCCAAGACGCCGTTATTTCATGAAAGCGGGGGTATTCTTCGCTTGCCCGTCGCTGCCCAGGCGCTCCATCAGGAACTCGATGAAGATCCGGGTCTTGGCGGGCAGAAGCCGGGTTTCGGTGACCGCATAGACAGGGAAGGGCCCCAGTTGCCAGTCCGGCAGCACGCGCCGTAAATGGCCCGACTGCTGTTCGGCCATCTGGCCGCCCACCAGCACCGCGATGCCCGCGCCCAGCATGGCCAACCGGCGAGCCATGGCGACGCCATTGACTGAAAACCGGTTGCCCGGCGTGAACTCGATGTGCTGATCCCCGTTGGAAAGCGGCCAGCGGGTCACGCGGCCAGCGCCTTCGGCGCGGAACTCTATGCACTCGTGGCGGGTCAAGTCGCTAGGGTGCCGCGGTTCGCCGTGCTTCTGCAGGTAGTCATGCGAGGCATACAGATGGGCAGGCAGCATGCCCAGCAGCCTTGCAATCTGCGTCGAATCGGGCAGGTCGCCGATTTCGATGGAGATGTCGCAAGTCTGGAATACGCGCGATGCGTGGTCCGGATTGGCAAGATCCAGGAAAAACGTGACGTCGGGATAGCGGCGGGAGAACTCCATGAACGATTCAGCCAGGAAGTCCGTGCCGAAATCCGCAGGCATGTTGACCCGCAGCGGCCCGGCTGGCGTATCCACCAGCTTTTGCAGTTCTTCATGGGCGATCTGGGCTTCGGCGACGATGCGCTGGCAGCGTTCGAAGTACAGCCGGCCCGCGTCGGTCAGTTCCACCTTGCGCGTGGTGCGGCTGAGCAGCCGCAAGCCAACGGATCGCTCCAGTTCGGCCACCTGGCGAGACAACGTGGACTTGGGGACGCCCAGCGTCGCCGCAGCGCGGCTAAAACTGTGCGTCTTGGCCACTTCCACGAAGAGTTCCATGCCTTGTAAGCGTTTCATGGCGAGATTCTGTCATAGGCCGGCGATAAATAATTGTCCCATAAATGGAATGATGTTTTCTTAATGTGCCCCTTTGTTTCCAGGGCGGGATAACGCAGAATGCGAGTTCTGCAATGCAGCAATGCGACTAAGCCCACCCTGCGTGTTCAACGCGAATCCACCCAGTTGATGCACTGCCTTGCCAGTTCGGGCGCGGCGGCGGCTTTTTGCCGCTTGGCCTTCCCGGGGCAAAAGCCCTTTAGGGCAGCAAGCCCGCGAAAGCGAGTGCAGCGTGGGGTCTCATATTTTTTGGAATGCAATCTATGAACAAGAAAAGCGCTATGTGGCGCGGCGCGGCGATCGTCACGCTGACGGCATCGGCTCTCACCCTGGCCGCTTGCGGCAAAAAGCAGGACGCGCCGCAGGCGGGCAAGCCGCAAGTCTCGGTCGTGACCCTGACCACGCAGCCCGTTTCCCTGACGACGGAATTGCCGGGCCGCACCTCCGCATTCCGGGTTGCCGAAGTCCGGCCCCAGGTCAACGGCATCGTCCAGAAACGCCTGTTCACCGAAGGCGGTGAGGTCAAGGCGGGCGAACAGCTCTATCAAATCGATCCCGCGCTCTACCAGGCCAGCGTCGATAGCCAGAAGGCCGCCCTGGCCCGCGCCCAGGCGCAGCAGAAGACGGCCGCCTTGCTGGCCGAACGTTACAAACCGCTGGTGGCCACCCGCGCCGTCAGCCAGCAGACTTATGACAACGCCGTCGCGTCGCGCGACCAGGCCGCCGCCGACGTGATGTCGGCCAAGGCCGCGTTGGACACGGCCCGCATCAACCTGGTCTACACCAAGGTGCTGTCGCCCATCGACGGCATCATCGGCCGGTCCTCGGTGACCGAAGGCGCGCTGGTCACGGCCAACCAGACCGGCGCGTTGGCTGCAGTGCAGCAAATCGACCCGATCTACGTCGACGTGACCCAATCCAGCGTTCAGTTGCTGCGTTTGCAGGACGCGCTGGCCAGCGGCCAATTGAAGAAGGCCGACGGCGAGCAGGCCGCGCTGGTCACGCTGACGCTGGAAGACGGTTCGCAATACAAGCAGACCGGCAAGCTCCAGTTCTCGGAAGTGACCGTGGACCAGGGCACCGGTTCGATCACGCTGCGCGCGGTGTTCCCGAACCCCGACCGCCGCCTGTTGCCCGGTATGTTCGTGCGCGCCCGCCTGGCTGACGGCGTGGCCGCCGATGGCCTGCTGGTGCCGCAACGCGGCGTGACCCGCAACCAGCGCGGTCTGCCGACGGCGCTGGTGGTCAACGCCAAGAACCAGGTTGAATTGCGTGAATTGAAGACCGACCGCGCCATTGGCGACAAGTGGCTGGTCACCGACGGCCTGGCCGCTGGCGACAAGGTCATCGTGGAAGGTCTGCAGATGGTGCGTCCGGGCGTCGAAGTCGTCGCCACCGAAGCTGGCGCCAACGCGCAGCAGCCGCAGGCGGCGAACGCCGCGCCGGCCAAGCAGTAATCAGGGAGCCATGCATGGCAAAGTTTTTTATCGATAGGCCGGTTTTCGCCTGGGTGATCGCGATCGTGCTGATGATGGCCGGCGCGCTGTCCATCCTGCAATTGCCGGTCTCCCAATACCCCAACATCGCGCCGCCGGCCATCGGCATCGCGGTGACCTACCCGGGCGCTTCCGCGCAGACGGTGCAGGACACCGTGGTGCAGGTGATTGAACAGCAGATGAACGGCTTGGACGGCCTGCAATACATCTCGTCGGAAAGCAATTCCGACGGCAGCATGTCGATCACGCTGACCTTCAAGCAAGGCACCAATCCGGACACCGCGCAGGTGCAGGTGCAGAACAAGCTTGCGCTGGCGCAGCCGCTCTTGCCGCAGGAAGTGCAGCAGCAGGGCATCCGCGTCACCAAGGCCACGAAGAACTTCCTGATCGTGGCGGGCTTCGTGTCCACCGACGGCACGATGACCAAGGACGACCTGGCCGACTACGTCGCGTCGTACGTCCAGGATCCCATCAGCCGCACGCAGGGCGTGGGCGACTTCCAGCTGTTCGGCTCGCAATACGCGATGCGCATCTGGCTGGACCCCGCCAAGCTCGTCAACTACGGGTTGACCACGGTCGACGTGGTCGCGGCGATCAAGGAACAGAACGTGCAGGTGTCGTCCGGCCAGCTGGGCGGCCTGCCGTCCGTGCGCGGGCAGCAGTTGAACGCCACCATCATCGGGCCGTCGCGCCTGGAGAAGGCGGAAGACTTCGGCCGCATTCTGCTCAAGGTCAACGCCGACGGTTCGCAAGTGCGCCTGGGCGATGTCTCGCGCATCGAACTCGGCGGCCAGACCTACGCCATCGACAGCTTCTACAACGGCAAGCCCGCCTCGGGCCTGGCGATCAAGCTGGCCCCGGGCGCCAACGCGCTGGACACGGCGCAGGCGGTGCGGGACACCATCAATAACCTGAAGCCGTACTTCCCGCCGGGCATGGACGTCGTCTACCCGTACGACACGACGCCGTTCGTCAGCCTGTCCATCCATGAAGTGTTCAAGACGTTGGTGGAAGCCATCATCCTGGTCTTCCTGGTGATGTACCTGTTCCTGCAGAATTTCCGCGCCACCATCATTCCCACGCTGGCCGTGCCGGTGGTGTTGCTGGGCACGTTCGGCGTGCTGGCCGCGTTTGGCTATTCCATCAATACCTTGACGATGTTCGGCATGGTGCTTGCCATCGGCCTGCTGGTGGACGATGCCATCGTGGTGGTGGAAAACGTCGAACGGGTGATGGCCGAAGAGGGCTTGACGCCCAAGCAGGCCACCCGCAAGTCCATGGGCCAGATTACCGGCGCGCTGATCGGCATCGCCATGGTGCTGGCCGCCGTGTTCATCCCGATGGCGTTCTTTGGCGGCTCCACGGGCGTGATCTATCGCCAGTTCTCGATCACGATCGTGTCGTCGATGGTGCTGTCGGTGCTGGTGGCCATCGTCTTCACGCCGGCCTTGTGCGCCACCTTGCTCAAGCCCATCCCGAAGGGCCACCACGGCACGAAGAAGGGCTTCTTCGGCTGGTTCAACCGCACGTTCGAGCGCAGCAGCAACGGCTACGCCAATAGCGTCGCGCGCGGGCTCAACCGCACCAAACGCCTGATGGTGGTGTACCTGGCGCTGGTCATCGCCATGGGCTGGCTGTTCACCCGCATCCCGACGGCGTTCCTGCCTGCGGAAGACCAGGGCATCTTGTTCGCCCAGATCCAGACGCCGGCCGGCGCCACCGCGGAGGCCACCAAGGCCGTCATCGACGATGCCACGAAGTATCTGCTGACCGAAGAAAAAGACGCCGTGACATCGGTGTTCGCGGTGAACGGCTTCAACTTCGGCGGCCGGGGCCAGAACGCGTCCATCCTGTTCATCAAGCTGCGCGACTGGGAAGAACGCGGCGACGCCAGCCTGAAGGCCGGCGCCGTGGCGGCGCGCGCCAACGCGCACTTCGGCAAGACCGAGCGCCGCGCGCAACTGTTCGTGGTGCCACCGCCTTCCGTGATGGAGCTTGGCAACGTCACCGGTTTTGACTTCCAGCTGATGGACCGCGCCGGCGTGGGCCATGAAAAGCTGCTTGCCGCGCGCAATCAGTTGCTGGGCGAAGCCGCGAAAAGCCCGGTGCTGGTCGGCGTGCGTCCGAACGGCATCGAAGACGCGCCGCAGTACCAACTGGACATCGACCGCGAAAAAGCGCGGGCGCTGGGCGTGGCCGTGTCGGACATCAACAGCACGCTGGCGACCGCGTGGGGGTCGTCGTACGTCAACGACTTCATCGACCGTGGCCGGGTGAAAAAGGTGTTCGCGCAGGGCGAGGCGTCGTCGCGCATGCTGCCGGAAGACTTGAACAAATGGTATGTGCGCAATAACGCGGGCGACATGGTGCCGTTCTCGGCATTCTCGAAGGCCACGTGGAGCTTCGGCCCGCAGAAGCTGAACCGCTATAACGGCGTGCCGTCCTACAACATCCAGGGTCAGGCGGCGCCGGGTTACAGCTCGGGCGCGGCCATGGAAGAAATGGAAAAGCTGGCGGCCAAACTGCCGGTGGGCGTGGGCTTCGAATGGACGGGGCTGTCGTTCGAAGAGCGCCTGTCGGGCTCGCAGGCGCCGGCGTTGTATGCCATTTCGCTGATCGTGGTGTTCCTGTGCCTGGCGGCGCTGTATGAAAGCTGGTCCATCCCGACGGCCGTCATGCTGGTGGTGCCGCTGGGGATCATCGGGGTGCTGTTGGCGACCTTGATGCGGGGTCTGTCCAACGACGTGTACTTCCAGGTGGGGTTGCTTACCACGGTGGGGCTGGCGGCCAAAAACGCCATCCTGATCGTGGAGTTCGCCAAGGAACACTTCGAGTCCGGCGCCAGCCTGACGGAGTCGGCCATCCACGCCGCGCGCCAGCGCCTGCGCCCCATCCTGATGACGTCGCTGGCGTTCATCCTGGGCGTGACGCCGCTGGCGATCTCGTCGGGCGCGGGCTCCGGCAGCCAGAATGCCATCGGCACGGGCGTGATCGGCGGCATGCTGACGGGCACGTTCCTGGCGATCTTCTTCGTTCCGGCCTTCTTCGTGATCATGCTGCGCGTGTTCAAGGTGAAGCGCATGAGCGAAAACCAAGACAAGCACGACACCAGCGCCAACGGCTCGCAGGAAGTGTCCGCCGAAGGACAACCGTAATGAAATTCCAGATGAGAACTTTATTGTCTGTTTCCCTGGCGGCAGCCCTGGCGGGCTGCTCGCTGGCCCCGACCTACGAACGGCCGGACGCGCCGGTCGACGCCGCCTATCCCACGGGCCCGGCCTACAAGGCCGACGGTTCGCAGGCTGCGCAAGGGATGTCCACGGCGGATATCGGCTGGCGCGATTTCTTCAGCGATCCGCTCTTGCAGCAGCTGATCGAGCTGTCGCTGGCCAACAACCGCGATCTGCGCGTGGCGGCCTTGAACGTCGAAGCGGCGCGGGCGCAGTACCGCATTCAGCGCGCCGACCTGATGCCCAGCGTGGGCATCGCGGGCCAGGAAACGGCCCAGCGTTCGCCAGCGGACCTGTCCGCCAGCGGCCGCGCCACCACCAGCCACAGCTATCAGGTGGGCGCCGCCATGTCGGCCTGGGAGCTGGATCTGTTCGGCCGCATACGCAGCTTGAGCGACAAGGCGCTGGAGTCCTATCTGGCGCTGGACGAAACCCGCACGGCAACCCAACTGACGTTGATCGCCGAGGTGGCCAACGCCTATCTGACGCTGCGTGCCGACCAAGAGCTGCTGAGCCTGACGCGGGACACATTGAAGAGCCAGGAAGACTCCTTCAAGCTCACGCAGCAAAGCTATGACCAGGGCCTGTCCACCGCGCTGGACCTCAGCCAGGCCGAAGTGTCGCTGCGCACGGCCCAGCGCAACCTGTCGCAATACACGCGCCAGGCTGCCCAGGACCGCAATGCGCTGACGCTGCTGGTGGGCCAGCCCATGTCGCCGGAAATCACGGCGGCGCTGGACCAGGCCGTCAAGCTGGACGACGGCATGCTGCCGACCACCTTGCCCGCCGGGTTGCCGTCCGACCTGCTGGCCCGGCGCCCGGACATCCGTGCGGCCGAACACCAGCTGAAGGGCGCCAATGCCAACATCGGCGCGGCGCGCGCGGCGTTCTTCCCGACCATCAGCCTGACGGGCCAGGCGGGTACCGCCAGCGCCAGTCTGGGCGGGCTGTTCGAAGGCGGCTCCGGCGCCTGGAGCTTCGTGCCCCAGATCACGGTGCCGATCTTCGCGGGCGGTTCGCTGTTGGCGGGCCTGGACCTGGCGAAGGTGCAGAAGAACATCCAGGTCGCCCAGTACGAAAAGTCCATCCAGACCGGCTTTCGCGAAGTGGCGGATGCCCTGGCTGGCCGCGGCACGCTGGACGACCAGATCCAGGCGCAGCGCTTGCTGGTTGACGCCAACCAGCGGGCCTACGACGTGTCCGACCAGCGTTTCCGCCAGGGTATCGACGACTACCTGAGCGTGCTGGATTCACAGCGTTCGCTGTACACCTCGCAGCAGGCGCTGGTGGACACGCGCCTGGCCCGGTTGTCCAACCTGGTGACCTTGTACAAGGTGCTGGGCGGCGGCTGGACTGAACGCACGGCCACGTCCGCGCAGGCCGCGCCGGCGGCGGGGTCCGGCGCCGGGTCGTAACCGGCAAGGGGCGGGGGATATGCCCGTCCCCTTGCCGCGGTATCGGGTGCCACAAGGCCGCATTGCGCGGCCTTTTTTTTGGCTCAGTGTTTTCCCGATGGAACAGCCCGCCGCGTCATTTGTTCCGTTGACGGTACATTAGGACACCCCTAGAGTTCCCGACATGGGAACTTCACTACCTTTGCCGAAATACCATCAGATCTACCTTGTGCTGCGTGAGCAGTTGCAAGAGGGCAGGTTCGATCAGGATGGGCTGCCGGGCGAGCACGCGCTGGCCGACCAGTTCGACGTGGCCCGCATCACCATCCGCAAAGCGCTGGAGATGCTGGTGGCCGACGGGCTGGTGTCTCGGCGTCCCGGTCTGGGGACGTGGCCGTTGCGCGCGGCGTCCAGCCCGCAGGCCGCGCCCGCGCCCAACGCGCCGCAGAAGGCGCATCTGACCGGGCTGCTGGAAAACATCGTCAACATGGGCCTGCGTACGTCGGTGCAGGTACTGGACAGCACGCTGGTATCCGCGCCGTTGGCCGTGGCCGAGTCGTTGCGCATCGCGCCCGGCACGCCGGTCCACAAGAGCCTGCGCGTGCGCAGCACCGAGGCCGGGCCGCTTTCCCACATCACGACCTATGTGCCGCAGGCCGTGGCCGACTTCACGCGTGCGGACCTGGAGCGCGAGCCGTTACTGATGCTGCTGGAGGCCGCGGGCGTGGAGTTCGGCGGCGCCACGCAGACGATTTCGGCCAAGCTGGCCGATGCGCAGGTGGCGCGCCATCTGGACGTGTCGGTGGGCTCGGCGCTGCTGGCGGTCACCCGCGTCGTGCGCGACGTGAACGACCGCCCCGTCCAGCTGTTGCAGGGCCTGTACCGGCCCGACCGCTATCAGTACCAATTGCAGCTGTCGCGCGTCGGCAGCATCGACGCCAAGGTCTGGGTCAGCGAAGAGCTGTCGGCCCAATTTCATTGAACCCTTCGGAGATCTCCCATGAATTCGCGCCGCACCTTTCTCTATCGATCCGCCGCCGCGGCAGCCCTGGTATCCGCGCCCTGGGTGGCGCGCGCGCAGGGCGCCACGCCCGTGAAGATCGGCGTGCTGCACCCCGTGACCGGCGCGCTGGCGTATTCGGGCCAGCAATGCCGCCTGGGCGCGCTGCTGGCGATTGAAGACATCAATAAGGCCGGCGGCATCAAGTCGCTGGGCGGCGCGCCGCTGGCGGCCGTGCTGGGCGACGCGCAGTCCCGTCCCGAGGCCGGTTCGGCCGAAGTGGAGAAGATGAACGAGGCGGGGGTGTCGGCCATCGTCGGCGCGTATGCGTCAGCGATCTGCCTGGCCACGACGCAGACCGCCGCCAAGTACAACCTGCCGCATGTGGTGGACGTAGGCGTGGCCGACCAGATCGTGGAGCGCGGCCTGAAGAACACCTTCCGCTTCGGCCCCGGTTACCGCGCCTGCAGCGAACGCGCCATCACCGACCTGGCGGCGTTGAACGACGCCGCCGGCAAGCCGGCCAAGACCGTCATGATCGTGCACGAGGACTCGCTGTTCGGCACCGGCACCGCGGCGCTCCTGTCGAAGTCGTTGCCGCAGCACGGCTTCGAGGTGAAGGACGTGGTGAAGCACCCGAATCCCACCCGCGACTTCAACAATATCGTGCTGCGCATGAAGTCGGTGAATCCGGACATCGTCATCCCCGCCAACTACTACAACGAGTACGCGTTGCTGTTGCGCGCCATGAAGCAGCAGAAGGTGGCGCCCAAGGCCATCTATTCGGTGCTGGGAGGCGCGGCGTCCAGCTACAAGTTCCTGAAGGAATTCCCCGACATCGCCAATGGCATCATCGATTGCAACCATTGGTTCAACCCCAAGGATCCGCGCGTGGCGCCGCTGAAAGCCCGGGTCGAGGAAAAGGGCGCGTACTTCAGCTATGAAGTCTTCATGACCTACGTCTCGATGCAGTTGCTGGCCGATGCCCTTGAGCGCGCCAAGTCCGCCGACCGCGCCGCCATCATCGACGCGCTGGCCGCCAGCACCTTCCAGGACAACCTGATGCCGTATGGGCCGACCCGGTTCGTGAACGGCCAGAACACGGGCGCGCGACCGCTGCTGACGCAGGTGATCGGTGGCGACATCAAGGTGATCGTTCCGGCCGAATACCGCCAGGCCGATGCCATCTTCCCGCTGAAGGCCTGAGCGCTAAGCATGCTGGATCCCGCCATCCTCTTTTCTTCCGTGCTCAACGGCCTGACGACCGGCGCGGTGTATGCGCTGATCGCCCTGGGGCTGACCCTGATCTATGGGGTGCTGCACATCATCAACTTCGCCCACGGCGCCGCGCTGATGGTGGCGCTGTACGCCGTCTACCTGCTGAAAGACCGGCTGGGCATCGATCCCTACGCGGCCTTGCCGTTGGTGGTGGCGGGAATGTTCGCGCTGGGCTACGCGCTGCAACGCTTCGTGATCAACCGCGCCAGCCATGGCAAGGACGAGAACATCCTGCTGGTCACGCTGGGCCTGGCCATCGTGCTGGAGAACCTGGCGCTGGTGTGGTTCAAGTCGGACACGCGCAGCATCGACACGGCCTACACCTTGTCCACCGTGGAGATCGGCCCGGCCATGATCGCGCTGCCCAAGGTCATTGCCTTTTTCGGCGCGCTGGCGGTGGCAGCGGTGCTGCTCTGGATCCTCCGCGGCACTGACCTGGGCCGGGCGATCCGCGCGGTGGCGCGCGAAAAGCAGGGCGCCAGGCTGATGGGCATCGACGTGGAAAAGGTCTATGCGCTGTCGTTTGGCATCGGCATGGCCTGCCTGGGCGCCGCCGCCTGTTTCCTGCTGCCGGCCTATTACGTCAACCCACAGGTGGGCAGCGGCTTCGTGCTGGTGGCGTTCACCATTGTGGTGCTGGGCGGCATGGGCAGCTTCGCGGGCGCGCTGGCGGGCGGGTTGCTGATCGGCGTGGTGGAGTCCATCGGAGGCCTGTTCCTGGGCGATTCGCTGGGCCAGATGGGCATTTTCGCGATCTTCATCGCGGTACTGCTGTTTCGCCCGCAGGGGCTGTTCGGGGCGAGGGGCTGAGCATGAACCGGGATCTTTGCGCAATCGCGCTATTTGGGGTGGCACTGGCCGCCTTCGCGGCATTCGTTCAGTCGGGCGTCTTGCTGACCTTCGTGATGATGTCGCTGTACGCGGCCCTGTTGTCGCAGGCCTGGAATATCCTGGGCGGCTATGGCGGCCAGTTGTCTTTCGGCCATGCGCTGTTCTTCGGCGTGGGCGCCTATGCCCAGGCGCTGGGCCAACTGAACTTGGGGATCAACCCCTGGCTGGCGCTGCCGATGGCCATTGCGTTTGGCGCGCTGGCGGGCCTGGCCGTGGGCGGCCTGACGTTCCGCTACGGACTGAAGGGCTCGTACTTCGCGCTGGTGACGCTGGCGTTCGCCGAGGTGTTCCGCATTCTGGCGTTGTCGGCGTCCTTCACGGGCGGCGGAGTAGGGCTGATGGTGCCGTTGCAGGAAGGGGCGGCCAATATGCAGTTCGCTTCGCGCCGAGGCTATGTCTACCTGCTGCTGGCTATCGTGGTGCTGGCGCTGGCCACCACGGCCTGGTTGCGCCATTCGCGTTTCGGCGCCTACCTGCAGGCGGTGCGCGACAACGAGGACGCCGCGCGCGCCATCGGCGTGAACCCGCTGCGCGTGAAGCTGGGCGGCATCGCGCTGTCGGCGGCATTCATGAGCGCCGCCGGCGCCTTTTACGTGCAGGTATTCCAGTACATCGATCCGGGCATCGCCTTCGGTTCCGCCGTGTCGGTAGAGGCCCTGGTGGGCGCGATCGTGGGGGGCATGGGCACGCTTTGGGGGCCGGTGCTGGGCGCGGTCGTCCTGCATGGGCTGGCCGACCTGACGCGCAACCTGTTCGGCGAACTGCCGGGCATCAGCATGGTGATCTACGGCGTGGTGCTCATCTTGATCGTGATGTTCCTGCCGCGCGGCATCAGCGGCGGCGGCCGCTCGCTGGGCCAGCTGTTCGGCAAGGAGCGCGCCCGTGTCTGAGACGCTACTGCAAGCCCGCAATCTGTCTATCTCCTTCGGCGGCCTGAAGGCGGTCCAGGACGTTGACCTGGACGTGCCGCAAGGCTCGCTGACCGCGCTGGTCGGCCCGAACGGCGCGGGCAAGACCACGCTGTTCGCGCTGTTGTCCGGCTTCCTGAAACCGGGCACGGGTTCGGTGTACTTTGCCGGCCAGGACATCACGGGCCGCGCGCCGCACGAGTCGGCGCGATTGGGCCTGACCCGAACCTTCCAGATCGTGCAGCCCTTTGGCGCCCAGACGGTGCGCCAGAACATTGCGGTGGGCGCGCATTTGCGCCTGCGTGATCGGCGGGCGGCGCTGGCCGCGGCCGAAGAGGTCGCCGCGCGCGTCAACCTGCAAGGGGTGCTGGACAAGCCCGCGGCCGACCTGACCGTGGCGGGGCGCAAACGGCTGGAATTGGCCCGCGCGCTGGCTACGCGACCGCGCCTGCTGTTGCTGGACGAAGTGCTGGCGGGGCTGAACCCTAGCGAGATCGACGAAATGATTCCGGTGGTGAGAAGGCTGGTGGACGATGGCGTCACCGTGTTGATGATCGAACACGTCATGCGCGCGGTGATGAGTTTGGCCGAGCACGTGTGGGTGCTGGCGCAGGGCCGGCTGATTGCGTCGGGCACGCCAGGCGAAGTCACCTGCGACCCCACGGTGGTGGAAGCCTACCTGGGACATGGCGCGGCGGCCCGGCTGGCCGCGCAGGGAGCCGCGGCATGAGCGCGCTGCTGGAAATCACCGGCCTGCGGGCAGGCTACGGGCGCATGGAGGTGTTGCGCGGCGTGGACCTGACGGTGGGCGAGGGCGAGATCGTGGTCCTGTTGGGCAGCAACGGCACCGGCAAATCCACGTTGAACAACACCGTCTCCGGGCTATGCCGGCCCTGGGGCGGATCCGTCCGCTTTGGCGGCGCCGACTTGACGGGGCGTCACTATCGCGAGGTCGTCAAGGCCGGGCTTATCCAGGTGCCCGAAGGGCGGCGCATCTTCCCGAACCTGAGCGTGCGCGAGAACCTGGAGCTGGGTTCGTTCACGCGTGCGCGCGGCAATCGCGCGGCGAACCTGGCCAAGGTGCTGGATATCTTCCCGCGGCTGCGCGAGCGGCTGACGCAGTTGGCCGGCACCATGTCGGGCGGCGAGCAGCAGATGCTGGCGATCGGCCGGGGCCTGATGGCCGAACCCCGGCTGCTGATCCTGGACGAACCGTCGCTTGGGCTGTCGCCGTTGATGGTCGAAGAACTGTTCGGCCTGATCCGGCGGTTGCACGCCGACGGGCTGTCGATCCTGCTGGTCGAGCAAAACGTCGGCCTGTCGTTGGAGACCGGGCAACGCGCCTATGTGCTGGAAAACGGGGCGGTGCGCCACAGCGGATCGTGCGCGGAACTGATGGCCAGCGACGACGTTCGCCGCGCCTACCTGGGGATGTAGCGATGACCCGGCCTCAAACCCTGGCCCAGAAGCTGATCGCCGCCGCTTGCGGGCGATCCGCTGTCGACGAGGGCGAAATCGTCACCTGCGCGGTGGACCTGGCGATGTTCCATGATTCCAGCGGCCCGCGGCGCCTGCAACCCATGCTGGAGGAACTGGGCGCCAAGTTGTGGGACCCTGCCAGGATCGTGCTGGTCATCGACCACTACGTGCCTGAATCCGACGACGAATCGCGCCGCATCGTGCGCATCGCGCGCGATTGGGCGGCGGGGCAGCGGCTGCCCAACGTGTACGACTCGGTCGGCATCTGCCATGTGGTCGTGCCTCAGCATGGCCATATCCGCCCGGGCATGTTCTGCGTGGGCGGGGATTCGCATTCGCCCACGGGCGGTGCATTCGGGGCGTATATGTTCGGCATCGGCAGCACCGAGATGCTGGGGGTGGCCGTCACGGGTCAGATCTGGGTCAAGGTGCCGAAGACGCTGATGATGCGATGGCGCGGACGGCTGGCCGCCGGCGTCACGGCCAAAGACATGATGCTGCACATGATCGGCCGCTACGGCATGAATGGCGGACGCTACCAGGCGGTTGAGTTTTGCGGCGAGGCCGTGCGCGCGCTGTCCATGCAGGAACGCATGACCTTGTCGAACATGAGCGCCGAGCTGGGTTCGCAGGTGGGGCTGATCGCGCCCGACGAGACCACCGCCGCCTATCTGCGCGAGGCGGGCGTGGCGCAGGAGCTGGACCTGGATCGCTGGCGAAGCGATGCGGACGCGGACGCCGAATGGCACGACTTCGACGCCGATTCGCTGGCGCCCCAGGTTGCCGCCCCGCACAGCCCGGCCAATGCGCGCGACGCGGATCAGTATCGCGACGTGCCGGTGCAGGTGGCGTATATCGGCGCCTGCACGGGCGCCAAGCTGGAAGATCTGCGCGCCGCCGCCAGCGTGTTGCGCGGGCGCCGACTGGCGGACGGCATGCGCCTGATGGTGGCGCCGGCCAGCAGCCAGGACCAGCGGCAGGCGGAGCAGGAAGGGGTGATGCAGTGGCTGCGCGAGGCCGGTGCCCAGGTGCTGCCCACGTCTTGCGGCGCCTGCGCAGGCTATGGCGGCTCCATCCCCGACGGCGCCAGCGTCATTTCCACGACCGCGCGCAATTTCAAGGGGCGCATGGGCTCGGAGACTGCGCAGGTCTACCTGGCTTCGCCCTATACCGTGGCGGCCTCGGCGGTGGCCGGGCGCATCGCCGATCCGCGGGAGTTCATGGCATGACGGACCACAACGGGACGCATCGCGTCTGGCGCGTGGGGGCGGACATCGACACCGACGCGCTGGCCCCGGGCGCCTATATGAAATTCGGCATCGACGAAATCGCGCGCCATTGCCTGCAACGGGTCCGGCCGGAATTCGCCGGTCAGGTGCGGCCGGGCGACGTACTGGCGGCCGGGCCGAATTTCGGCATCGGCTCGTCTCGCGAGCAGGCCGCCGCCGCGCTCGTGCACCTGGGCGTGGCCGCGGTGATCGCGCCGTCGTTCAACGGCCTGTACTTCCGAAACGCCTTCAATGTCGGCCTGCTGCTGCTGACCTGCGCGCAAGCGGAAGCGCTGGTCGAAGGAGAGCGCATCGCGTTCGATCCCGCCGCCGGGCGCATCCGCCGCGCGGACGGCGCCGACCCCGCCGACATGCTCTGCGAGGCCGTTCCCCCCTTTCTGATGGACATGGTCAGGGCCGGCGGCCTGCTGAATCTGCTGAAACAGCGTCAAACCTTTTAGGAAGAAGAAAATGCTTGATCCCGTCACCCTGGCGGTCCTGAAGGGCCGCCTGGAACAGATTGCCGATGAGATGGACGCGACGCTGTACCGCAGCGCGTTCAACCCCATCATCGCCGAGGCCCACGACGCCTGCCACGGCATGTACGACGCGGCCACCGGCGCCACCCTGATCCAGGGCAAATCCGGGCTGCCCGTCTTCGTGGGCGCTATGGCGTTCGCCGTCAAGGCGGCGGCGAAGGCGGCCGCCGAGCGCGGCGGCATGGTCGAAGGCGACGTCTGGTTGTTCAACGACCCTTACGAAGGCGGCACGCACGCGAACGACTTCAAACTGGTGCGTCCGGTGTTCCGGGGCGGGCGGCTGTTCTGCTTCCTGGCGTCGGCCGCGCATTGGCACGATGTGGGCGGCGCGGTGCCCGGCAACTACAACCCGGCGGCTACTGAATGCTGGCAGGAAGCCGTGCAGATCCCCCCGGTGCGCATCGTGCGCGCGGGCGTCCTGGACCCGGACGTGCTGGCCATCCTGAAGGCCAACACCCGCTTGCCCGACAGCCTGTGGGGCGACTTGAATGGTCAGTTGGCCGCGCTGGAGCTGGGCGCGGGCCGGCTGGGCGGGCTGCTGGACGAATACGGCGACGCCACCGTGTTGGAATCGCTGGACACCTTGCGCGAACGCGCGCGCCGCTTGATGCGCGACCATATCGCGCGCCTGCCGGACGGAGAGTATGCGTTCGAAGACATGCTGGACAACGACGGCGTGCGCGACGTGGCCCTGCGCATCGCGCTGAAGCTGAAGATCGACGGCGACCGGCTGACGCTGGATTTCAACGGCACCTCGCCCGCCTGCGCCGGTCCGGTCAATATATCCCGCGCCACCGCCATCGCGGCGTGCTACGTGGCGCTGAAGCACCTGTTTCCGGACGTGCCGGCGAATGCGGGCGTGCTTGACGCGGTGGACGTGGTGCTGCCCGACGGCCTGGTCATCTCGGCGGACCGCCCGCGCCCGGTGGGTGGCTACACCGAGACCATTCTGCGCATGATCGACGTTATCTTCTGCGCCATGGCGCAAGCCTCGCCCCAGCGCGCCATGGCGCAGGCCTACGGCACGATCAACGCGCTGTCCATCGCCGGCTACCGCAGCGATGCGGCGCGCAAGGGGCAGCGCTGGGTGATGTTCAGCTTCTTCGGAGGCGGCCATGGCGGACATTCCGATGGCGATGGCTTGAGCCACGGCAATGCGCCCATTTCCACCGCGACCATTCCGCCGCTGGAGATCCTGGAGGCCGCCTATCCGGTGCGCTTCACGCAGTGGGCGCTGCGCCCGGATTCGGCGGGTGACGGCGCCCATCGCGGCGGCCTGGGCGCCATCTACGAAATCGAGCTACTGGAAGACGGCGCCGAGGCATTCATCTTCGGCGAACGGGGGCGTAGCGCGCCCAAGGGCATCGCGGGCGGCGGCGAGGCCGCATTGAACGTCTTCCGTTATCGGCAGGACGGGCAATGGCGCACGCCACCCATGAGTTCCAAGATGCTGGGTATCCAGTTGCAGCGCGGCGACCGCGTGCGACTGGAAACCCCGGGTGGCGGCGGGTATGGCGAACCGGCGGCACGTTCGGCCGCTGCGCGCGAACACGACCGCAAGATGGGCTATGTAGGCGACGACAAGAAGGAGCAGTTGGCATGAGCGCGGCACATGGAGTGAACACCCCGCAGGGATTGGTCGTGGGGGTGGACGTGGGCGGCACGTTCACGGACCTGTTCGTGCTGGACGAGGCAGGCGGCGCCGCGCGCGTGGTCAAGGTGCCGTCGACGCGCGGCGAAGAAGCGCGTGGCTTCATGAACGGCATCGCCCGGGTGGCCGACGGCGCGGGCGCCATCGCCACCATCGTGCACGGCACCACCGTGGGCACCAACGCGTTGCTGGAGCGCAAAGTGGCGCGCACGGGCATCATCACGACGGTCGGGTTCCGCGACGTGCTGGAAATGCGGCGGCGCGACCGGCCCCAGACCTGGGGGCTGCGCGGCAACTACGAGCCGATCGTTCCGCGCGACCGGCGGCTGGAGGTCAGCGAGCGCGTGCTGGCCGACGGCACGGTGCACACGCCCGTGGACCTGGACCAGGTCGAGGCGGCAGCCCGCGCGCTGCTGGCGCAAGGCTGCGAGGCGGTGTGCGTGTTCTTCGTCAACGCCTACGCGAATCCGGTCAACGAGGCGCAGGCGGCGGCGCGCGTGCGCGCCGTCTGGCCCAACGGCAACGTGACGGCGGCGACCGAGGTGTTGCCCGAAATCTGTGAATTCGAGCGCTGCTCGACGGCGGTGCTCAACGCCGCCTTGCAGCCGGTGGTGGGCGGCTATCTGACCCGTCTGGAGTCCGACCTGCGCGAGCACGGCTTCGGAGGCGAACTGCTGGTCGTGCAAAGCAACGGCGGCGTGATGTCCCGGCAGACGGCATGCGACGTGCCGGTGCGCACCGCGCTCTCGGGGCCGGCGGCCGGCGTGATCGCCTGCGCGGCCATCGCGCGAGCCGCCGGCTTTCCCGACGTTGTCACCGGCGACATGGGCGGCACGTCGTTCGACGTATCGCTGGTGGCGGGCGGCGAGGCCTCGCTGTCCGCGCAGACCGTGATCGACTTCGGCATGGTGGTGCGCGCGCCGATGATCCAGATTGAAACCATCGGCGCGGGCGGCGGGTCGATCGCCAGCGTCGATGCGGGAGGCCTGTTGCAGGTCGGTCCCGAATCCGCGGGCAGCAACCCCGGCCCGGCCTGCTATGGCCGCGGCAATACCCGGCCCACCGTCACGGATGCCAACGTGTTGCTGGGCCGCATTCCGGCCGACCGCCCACTGGGCGGCGGGCTGCTGGCCACCATGAACGCGGACCTGGCGCGCGCCGCCATCGACGAGCATGTCGCCAGGCCGCTGGGGCTGGACGTCCATGCGGCGGCCGAGGCGATCCTGACCGTGGCCAACGCCAAGATGGCGGGCGCGATCCGGGTGGTCTCGATCGAACGGGGACACGATCCGCGCAAATTCGCCTACATGCCGTTCGGCGGGGGCGGCGCGTTGCACGTGTGCGCCATGATGAATGAAGTCGACGCGGCCCACGGCATCGTGCCGCGCTACCCGGGCGTGACGTCGGCGCTGGGTTGCGTCATGGCCGATATGCGGCACGACGGCGTGCAGACGTTGAACTCGGCGCTGGACGCGCTGGATACCGACGATCTGCTTGCGCGCATCGACGGCCTGGCGGCCGCTTGCCAGGAACGGCTGGACTCCGCGGGCGTGACCTTTGAAGGCGTCCGTGAAAGCATCGAGCTGGACATGCTGTACGTGGGCCAAAGCCATACCGTGCGCGTGGAAGTCGCGCGCAATGCGCTGACACGCCCGGGTATCGCCGCCGCCTTCGAGGGCGCTTACCGCGCGGCGTTCGGCCGCAGCCTGAACGGCATCGCCGTGCGCATCCTGAATCTGCGCTATGCCCGCATCGGGCAGCGTCCCAAGTTCGATCTGGCGCTGTTGGCGCCGACCTGCCAGGACATGCCGTCCGCGCTGGGCACGCAACGGGTCTTCCACGCCGGCCATTGGCACGAAGCCACGCGGTACGCACGCCTGGACTTGCCCGTGGGGGCTGAGGTGGCGGGCCCCGCCATTCTTGAGCAACCGGACACCACCATCTGGATCGAGCCCGGCTTTGCCGGCCGCGTCGACGCACTGGGCAATCTGTTGATCACCCGTCGGGACGCCTAGGAGACCGCCATGCACCGCTTGGACCCCCGTACGACCGCGTTGCTTGTCATCGACCTGCAAAACGATTTCCTGGCGCCGGGCGGCGCGTATGACCGAGGCGGCGCCGTCAGTCCGCAGGCGCGCGTCCTGCCGGCACGCGTCGCGCCGGTCGCCCGCGCACTCAAGGCGCAAGGCGGCCTTGTCGCCGCCAGCCTGTTCACCTTGTGGCCCGATGCGCAGGGCGAACCCATGATCTCGCCGCATCTGAAGCAGTTACGCCCCTTCCTGGCGAAAGGCGATTTCGCCGCTGGGTCGCACGGCCAGGCCAACGTGGCCGAGCTGGACGGCCTGGTGGACGTGTCGGTCTGGAAGGTGGCGTATTCGGCGTTCTTCAACACGCAGCTGGATTGGGTGCTGCGCCGCGCGGGCGTGTCCGACGTGGTGATCGCCGGCATCGTCACCAACGGCGGCGTGGCAAGCACGGCGCGCGACGCGCATATGCGCGACTATCACGTGACGGTGCTGGCTGACGGCTGCGCCGCGCCCACGCCTGCGATGCACGATGCCGCGCTGGCCGACCTGCGCACGGTGGCGGATATCGTGACGTGCCAGGACTTCCTGGGCAGGCTGGCCCCGTGAGCGCGCCCACCGTCAAACGCGGCGTCCCGGGTGGCGACGTGATGCATGTGCCGGTGCTCATCATCGGGGCCGGCGCGTGCGGGCTGACTGCCGCCCTGCGGTTGGCGGAGGCCGGCATCGAGACCGTCTTGATCGAGCGCGATGCCACGCCCAGCGGATCGTCGGCGCTGTCGTCGGGCTTCATCCCGGCGGCGGGCTCCGCGGTGCAGCGCGAGGCCGGCATCGATGACGACGCGGCACGCTTTGCCGCCGACATCCAGGCCAAGGCCGGCGGGACCGCCGCGCCGCATCTGGTCGCCGCCTACACCGGCGCCGCCGCGGCCGCCATGGACGCGCTGGGGCGCCACGGCCTGGCGTTCCAGGTGCTGGACGGGTTCCTCTACCCCGGCCACTCCGCGCGCCGCATGCACGCCCTGCCGGAACGCACGGGGCAGGCGCTGGTCGCCGCCCTGGAACGCGCCGCGACCGGCGCGGGGGCAACGCTGCTGACGCGGGCGCTGGCGCGCGAGATCTGGGCAACCGAAGACGGCCGCATCACCGCCGTCGGATGCGAGCGGCCCGACGGGTCGGTCGACGTGATTGGCTGCGCAGTGTTGATCCTGGCCTGCAACGGATTTGGCGGCAACGCAGCCATGGTGGCCGAGCATTTGCCCGCCATGCGAGGCGCCGTGTACGGCGGCCACGCCGGCAATGACGGCAGCGCCTTCGAATGGGGCAGGCAATTGGGCGCGCGCGCGGCCGATCTGGGCGGGTACCAGGGGCATGGATCCTGGGCGACGCCGCAGGGGGCGCTTATCTCCTGGGCCGTCATGATGGATGGCGGCGTGCAGATCAACGCCAACGGCCTGCGTTTTCATGACGAGACGCACGGCTATTCCGAAGCCGCGGTCCACGTGCTGGCACAGCCGGGCGGGATCGCCTGGAACGTGTTCGACGACCGCACCCTGGCGCTGGCGCGCGGTTTCCCGGACTTCGTGGCGGCCGAAGCGGGCCAGGCGGTCCGGCACTGCGCGGGATTGCCCGACCTGGCCGCGCTGATCGGCTGCGACGCCGACGCTTTGGGACGGACGCTCCAAGGCGTCCATCCGGATGCCGTGGATCCGCACGGCCGGCGCTTCGGACGCGGTTTGCTGCCGCCGTATCACGCGGTCAAGGTCACCGGCGCACTGTTCCATACGCAAGGCGGCCTGGATATCGATGCGCAATGCCGCGTGCTGGATGCCGATGGCTTCCCGTTGCCCAATCTGCTGGCTGCCGGTGGCGCCGCTCGCGGCGTGTCGGGCAACGACGTGTCCGGCTACCTGTCCGGCAATGGACTGCTCAGCGCGGTGGCGGGTGGACATATCGCCGCGGCAACCGCCGCCGCGCTGCTTGAACGCACGCTTGCATAGGAATATTCATGACACAACCCTTGAAAGCGCAATTGGCTGCTGGCGCCGTGCTGGCGCCCGGCGTCTACGACCCCTTATCGGCGTTGATCGCCGAGCAGGCGGGCTTTGACGCGCTGTACCTGTCGGGCGCCTCGATCGCCTATACACGGCTGGGCCGTTCGGACATCGGGCTGACCACCTATTCCGAGGTCGAGGACACGCTGGCCCGGATCACCGAACGCGTGGTCACCCCGGTCATCGTGGACGCCGACACAGGGTTCGGCAATGCCTTGAACACGCAGCGAACGGTGCGGGGCTTTGAACGCGCGGGCGCCGCGATGATCCAGTTGGAAGACCAGACGTTTCCGAAGCGCTGCGGCCACCTGGACGGCAAGACCGTGATCCCGGCTGCGGAGATGTGCGGAAAGCTGCGCGCGGCGGTGGACGCGCGGACCAGCGCCTCCACATTGATACTGGCGCGTACCGACGCGTTGGCCGTTGAGGGGCTGGACGCCGCGCTGGACCGGGCCGAATCCTATCTGGAAGCGGGCGCCGACGCATTGTTCATCGAAGCGCTGCGCACACCCGAGCAGATGCAGGCCGCGTGTGCGCGCTTCGCCGCCCGGGTGCCGCTGCTGGCGAACATGGTGGAAGGCGGAAAGACGCCCGTGCAGGGCGCCGACGCATTGACCGCGCTGGGTTTTCGCATCGTGATATTTCCCGGTGGCACGGCGCGCGCCGTGGCACATGCCTTGCAGGGCTATTACAGCAGCCTGCACCGCCACGGCACGACGCTGCCGTGGAAAGAGCGCATGCTGGATTTCGACGGACTGAACGTCGTGATCGGCACGCCAGCGCTGCTGGAGCGCGGCAAGCGGTACGAGGGGTAGGAACGCAGACGCCCGCCAAGCTGAACGCGTTGCCTGCGGGACGCCTGTGGCATCAACGAAAACGGGGCCGGTCTTTCGA
>NZ_JBHFII010000006.1:37904-51287 GCF_057334215.1 Achromobacter maghribensis
CCGGCCCGTTTCGTTGAACCTTGCCTAGGGGAACGTCAGGTTCGCTTCTTGGCAATCATGCCGACCACGAACAGCACGATGATGGCACCCACCACCGATGCGATCCAGCCTGCGGGTTCGCCTTCCGCGTACCAGCCCATCGTCTGGCCCAGGAACCCGGCAACGACGGCGCCGATGATGCCCAGGATGGTGGTCATGATGATTCCCATGTTCTGGTCACCGGGCATGATGGCCCGGGCGATCAGGCCCACGATGAACCCGACGATGATCATGATGATGAAGCTCATGCGCGTACTCCTTACTAGGGGGAAAAGGGCAATCAGCTGTGATGATACTCACGCTCCGAATCGCGCCGCTGTAACAACTGGTATGTGGCGCACGTCTGCAACATGTTGCGGCGCATCGTCGCCGTCCCGCCGGTGTCAGGAGGTCAGGTCAATCAGCTGGCGGACGTCCTTGGTCAGCGCGTCGATGCTGTCGGTATCCGAGGCCAACAGGCGCGCGCGGCCTTCGTTGTCGAAAATGTACACGCCGCGGCTATGCGTCACTTCGTACATGTCGGCGTCGTCGCCCGGGCGGGGCTTTTCAATCTGGTAGGCGACGCGGTAGCGGCGGGCCAGGTCGGCGATCTGTTTTTCGTCGCCGGTCACGCCGATCGCGTTGTTGTTGAACGCGTTGACGTAGGCCTGCAGGATGTCGGGCGTGTCGCGGTGGGGATCCACGCTGACGAACAGAATGCGCACGTCCCGGGCCTTGTCGCCCAGGTTCTGCAACACCGCCGTCAATTGCGCCATGGTGGTGGGGCAGATGTCCGGGCAACTGGCGTAGCCAAAGAAGAGCAGCACCGTCTTGCCCTTGAGGTCTTCACTGCTGACCGTCTTGCCGCCCGCGCCGGGCAGCGAGAATTTGAGGTCGGGCAGGTGGCCTTTCACGTTGTAGAGCGTCCAGTCGACATTCCGGTCGCCGCAAGCGGCAAGCAAGACGCACAGGGCCAGCAGCAAGCCACGCCAGGCGCGGCCGGTAATGAGGTGTCGCATAAGTCCAGGGGCCGAAAGGGTGATTGGGGAAAAGCCCGGCAAACCCGTTGATTCTACCTGCAAGCGCCGGGCTGGGCGGGCCCGCGCAAGCCGTCCTGGACGGCGCGCAAGCGTGCTTCTTGTCCTGGCGCAAAGGACCGGTACGGAAAATCGAGCACGACCTGGAAACCCCGCTGACCGGCGCCGGCGGATGGCGTCGGCGCGCAAACCGGCCGACGAAAAATAACGGCCCGCGCGTGGCGGGCCGTCGGGAGAAACGCGCGGAGCTTAGTTGCCGCTCATGCCGCTGTGGCGCAGCAGGGCGTCGATGCGCGGTGGGCGGCCGCGGAAAGCGGCGAACGAATCGGCAGCCGGGCGGGAACCGCCCACGGCCAGCACTTCGCGACGGAAGCGTGCGCCGGTTTCAGGGTCCAGCGTGCCCAGCGGATTCTCGGCCTGATTTTCAGCCTGCTTGGCGGCGGCCTCTTCGAAGGCTTCATACGCGTCGGCGGACAGCACTTCCGCCCACTTGTAGCTGTAGTAGCCCGCGCCGTAGCCACCCGCGAACAGGTGCGAAAAGGCATGCGGCAACCGATGCCAGGCCGGCGGGAACAGCACGGCTACTTCCTGGCGCACTTCCTGCAGCAACGCCAGCACTTCGGCAATGGTGGCGCCACGGGCGCGGTCGTGCATCAGCATGTCGAACAACGCGAACTCGATCTGGCGCACGGTCTGCATGCCGCTCTGATAGTTGCGCGCGGCAATCAGGCGGTCATAGAGGGCGCGCGGCAGGGCTTCGCCCGTGTCCACATGGGCCGACAGCTTTTGCACCACGGCCCATTCCCAGCAGAAGTTCTCCATGAATTGCGACGGCAGTTCGATGGCGTCCCATTCCACGCTGGCGAAGGCCGCGGCGCCCGGCTCGTCGACTTCGGACAGCAGTGCATGCAGCGCATGGCCGGTTTCGTGGAACAGGGTGATGACGTCGTCGTGCGTCAGCACGGCGGCGCGGTCGCCGTTGGGGCGGGAGAAATTGCAGGTCAGGTAGACGACGGGCGTCTGTACGTGACCGGCCACGACGCGTCGCGTGCGCTCGCTGTCGACCCAGGCGCCGCTTTGCTTGCCCGAGCGGGCGTACAGGTCCAGGTACAGGTAGCCGATAAGGCCGCCCGCGGCGTTTTCCACGCGGACGCCGCGCGCGTCGCTGTGCCACGTGGACACCGGCGTTTCCGTCAGGCGCACGTCGAACAGCTTTTCGATCACTTCATACAGGCCCGCCAGGACACGCGGCTCGGTGAAGTACTGCTTCACCTCGTCTTCGGAATAGGCGTAGCGTGATTCGCGCAGCCGCTCCGAGGCGAAGGCCACGTCCCAGGGCTGCAGGCTGTCCAGGCCCAATTCACCGGTGGCGTAGGCGGTCAGTTCAGCCAGATCGCGCTGCGCGTAGGGTTTGGCGCGGGCGGCCAGGTCGCGCAGGAAGACGGTCACCTCGCCGGCGTCGCGCGCCATGCGGGTCTGCAGGCGCAGCGCGGCGAACGTGCCCAGGCCCAGCAGGCCCGATTCCTCGGCGCGCAGGGACAGCAGTTCTTCGATCAGCGGGGAGTTGTCGAATTGGGCGTCGCCTTGCTCGGACGCAACGGTGCCGTAGCCGCGGTACAGCGCTTCACGCAGCGAGCGGTCTTGCGCGTACTGCATGACGGGCAGATAGCACGGCATCTTCAGCGTCAGCTTCCAGCCCGGCTTGTCGTCTTCGGCAGCGGCAGCGCGGGCGGCGGACAGGACATCCGCGGGAATACCGGCCAGGCGGGCCTCGTCTTCCACCAGCAGCGACCACGCGTCAATCGAATCCAGCACGTTTTCCGAGAACTTCTGCGAGGCCTGCGCTTCGCGGTCGGAGATCTGGGCGTAGCGCTCGCGGTCGGCGCCCTGAAGCTCGACGCCGCTTAGGCGGAAGTCGCGGAGCGCCATCTCGACGATGCGGCGGCGCACGGGCGACCACGACGCGAAATCGGGGGCGGCGGCCAGGCGTTGATATTGCTTGTACAAGCCTTCGTGCAGGCCGACCCACGTCGAAAATTCGGTGATCAGCGGCAGGGCGGCGTTATAGGCTTCGCGCAGTTCCGGCGTGTTGACGACCGCGTTCAGGTGCCCGGCCACCGACCAGGCGCGCCACAGGCGTTCTGAGGCGGTGTCCAGCGGTTCCACCACCGCTTCCCAGGTGGGCGCCAGGCCGGCGTCGGCGGCGTGGTCGACCGCCTGGCGGGCGATGCCCAGCAGTTCCTCGATGGCGGGCACGATATGCCCGGGCTTGACGGCTGCATAGTCGACCAGGTCGGAAACGGGGGCAAGCAGGGGGTTCTGGGTCATGGTGTTACCGGCGTGAGCAATGGCGGGCGGCGCGCGGGGCATGCACCCGGGCGCCGGCGGAGTTCATAAGGGTCAGGTAAGGGCGATCTGCCCGAATGCAAGGGCGCGGCGGCGCCCCGGGGCAGGGCGATGCGAAGGGCCCGGGCGGACCCGGGCGCCTGGCCCGGGCCGCATGGCGGGGATCAGGCGGCAGCCCGTTCCGCGGCTTCAACCGTATTGACCAGCAGCATGGCGATGGTCATGGGACCCACGCCGCCGGGGACGGGGGTGATGGCGCCGGCCACCTCGCGGGCGGAAGCGAAGTCCACGTCGCCGCACAGCTTGCCGTCGTCGCCGCGGTTGATGCCCACGTCGATGACCACGGCGCCGGGTTTGATCATGGATCCGTCGATCATGCCGGGCTTGCCGGTGGCCACCACCAGCACGTCGGCGCGGCGGGTCTGGGCCGCCAGGTCGCGTGTCTTGGAGTTGCAGATGGTGATGGTGGCGCCAGCTTGCAGGAGCAGCATGGCCATCGGCTTGCCGACGATGTTGCTGGCGCCGACGATCACGGCTTCAGCGCCGCGCAGGGCCACGCCTTCGGATTCCAGCATCTTCATCACGCCGTAGGGCGTGCAGGGGCGGAACAGGGGCTGGCCCGTCATGAGCAGGCCCGCGTTGCTGATATGGAAGCCGTCCACGTCCTTCTCGGCCGCGATGGCTTCGATGACCTTGTGCGAATCCATGTGCTTGGGCAGCGGCAACTGCACCAGGATGCCGTGGATGGTCGGGTCCTGGTTCAACACGGCGATGCGGGCCAGCAGTTCGGCCTCGGTCATGTCGGCCGGGTACTGTTCCTTGACGGAATGCAGGCCGGCTTTTTCGCAGGCCGCAACCTTGTTGCGCACGTAAACCTGGGACGCGGGATCCGCGCCCACCAGCACCACAGCCAAGCCGGGGCGCGTGCCCTTGGCGGCCAGGGCGGCGACGCGCTGGGCGACTTCTTCGCGAATGCGCAGCGACAGTGCCGCGCCATCAATAATCCTAGCGGTCATGCATGTGCCTCGGGTTTGGCCAAGGCCACTTTCATCAAATCAGCAACGGTAGTCACTTCCAGTTTTTCCATAATGTTGGCGCGGTGCGCCTCGACGGTCTTGATGCTGATGCCCAGGTCGTCGGCGATCTGCTTGTTCAAGCGGCCGGCGACGATGCGCTCCAGCACCTGCTGCTCGCGCGCGGTCAGGCGCGCCAGCATGGCTTCGTGGTCCTTTTGGGCCTGGTGCTTGCTGACGCGTTGCGTGGCCTGTTCCAGCATGCGCGCGACGATCTCGCGCAGGTCGGACTCGTTGAAGGGCTTTTCCAGGAAGTCGACTGCGCCTTTCTTCATCGTGGACACGGCCATGGGCACGTCGCCGTGGCCGGTGATGAACACGACGGGCAGCGGCGCGTTGCGGGCGATCAGCTGTTCCTGGAGTTCCAGGCCGCTCATGCCGGGCATGCGCACGTCGGCGATCAGCACGCCGATCTGGCTGGCGTCGTAGTCTTCCAGGAAGGATTCGCCGCTGGCATAGGCGCGAACGCGGTAGCCGTTGGCCTCCAACAGCCAGCGCAACGAATCGCGGACCGCTTCGTCGTCGTCAACAATGAATACCGTGCTCGACAGGTGGGGCGTGTTCATGCGTGCAACTCCTCGGACTGATCATTCTGGGCCTGCGTCTGGGACGCAGCGCAGGGCAGGGTAAAGCGGAAAATCGTACCCCCGGCGGGGTTCGGGTCCGCCCACAGGCGGCCGTGGTGCGATTCGATAATGGTACGGCAGATATTCAGCCCCATGCCCAGGCCCTGGGACTTGGTGCTGAAGAAAGGTTCGAACAGGCGTTCGGGCTCGGCCAGGCCATGGCCGCGGTCCACTACGGCCACTTCGATGTGCTGTTCGTGCAGGATGACCGCCACCTTGAGCTCGTCGGACTCGCTCTTTTCCATGGCTTCCAGCCCGTTTTTCAGCAGGTTCAGCAACACCTGTTCAATCAGGATCGGGTCGGCCAGCACGTCCGGCGCGTTCGACGGCACAAAGCTGTCGATGCGGATGCGGCGCTTGCGGGCGTCGATTTCGGCGAAGCCGATTGCATTGTCGACAATGCGGCCGATGGCCACGCGCTGGCGGCGGGGCTCGCTGCGCTTCACGAATTCGCGGATGCGGCTGATGATCTTGCCGGCGCGTTCAGCCTGCGAGGCGGCCTTCTCCAGCGCGGGCAGCAGCATGTTGGGGCTGGTGTGCCCGGCCTTGACCAGGGCGACGGCGCCCATGCTGTAGTTGGCGATGGCGGTCAGCGGCTGGTTCAGTTCGTGCGCCAGCGACGAGGCCATTTCACCCATCGTCGTCAGGCGGCTGGTCAGCTGGATCTTTTCCTGCTGCAGGCGGGAGGCCTCTTCGTGGCCGCGGCGTTCGGTGATGTCGCGCGCCACCTGCATGCGCACGCGGCGGCCGTCCGTCCAGGCCAGCATCCGGTGGTGCACTTCAAACCAGCGCTGTACCGACGGCGCGAACACTTCCACCGATTCGTCGGTGAAGCGGCCGCGGCGGCCGGCCAGCAATTCGTCGTGGCCGCCCGTCTGGGCGCCGAACACGCGGCGATAGGTGCGGTTGGCGAACAGCAGTTCCAGGCCGTCGTGGGTGTCGGCCGTGACCGAAATGGCGTCGTCCAGGCCTTCCAGCACGGTCATGAAGCGTTCGTGCGCGGCGGTCAGTGCTTCGCGGATGCGCTTGGGTTCGGTGATGTCGGTCATGGATGTCATCCAGCCGATCTGGTTGCCGTTCGGGTCCAGCAGCGGCGACACATACATGCGGGCGGTGAAGCGGGACCCGTCGCGGCGCTGCGCCTCAACCTCGAGGCCGCTGCTGGGCGTCTTGCCGGACATCAGCACGTCCAGCGTGTGCTGGTGCTGTTCGTGGCGGCCGGGCACCCAGTAAGGGAAGGGTGGGCTGCGGCCGATCAGGTCGGCCTCGTTCCAGCCGATCATCCGGCAGAAGGCCGGGTTCACGTAGGCGATGCGGCCTTCCATATCCAGCACGCGCATGCCGGTGGACATGGAATTTTCCATGGCGCGCCGGAAACCGGTTTCGGCGATCAGGGCGGCTTCGGCGGTGGAGCGGAAGCGCGTGTAACGCCACAGCATCAGCAAGCTGATGACGATCACGCAGGACAGGGCCAGCACCACCCAGATCAGGCGTTGCTGGCGCATTTCCTGGTCGATCGTGACAAACATGACACTGTCGTCATGAATGCGTTGCAGCCAGAAGAACACCGCCATCACACAGATGTAGAGGATCAGCACCATGGCAGGCGTGACCCAGTACACCCCCCGGCGGCGGGTGCGGGCGTGATCGTGGAAAGGCGTAGGTATATTGGACTTGGGCGCGCTGGACATGGAATTCGGGCCAGATAGACCGCGCATTTTAGTGCGGGTTGGCGGGGAAGTGCCGGGAATCGGCCCCTGCTTTTAGCGTAAGCCTAAAAAAGTACGGTCCGCAGGCGTTCAGCTTGCATTCATAATTTCATATTATGAAATGCCGTACCGCAACATGAAATTTTCCTTGCGAGCGGTTAATCTTCTTTCTTAGAATGCCCGCTGATAGGGAACCGACCCAAAGCAGGTCTCTAGAAAAACACCCCGACCCATGCCTGACATGGTAGCCCGGATGATCCCGGCTACCATGCAGAGTCCGCGAGTAGATAAGCGGGTGTGGTCACGAACGAACCCCAACAGGAGACACACGATGTCCTCTTTCGCCCAGGCTGGCGCCCCGCAGGCTGCCAACGACGAAGACACCCTTGAAACCCAGGAGTGGCTCGAAGCCCTGGCGGCAGTCCTTGATCGCGAAGGACCGCAGCGCGCGCACTACCTGCTGGAACGCCTGATCGACGAAGCCCGTCGCTCCGGCGCCCACATCCCGTTCTCGCCGAATACCGCTTACGTCAACACGATTCCCCCGGGCCTGGAGCCCGCGCATCCGGGCAACCTGGAGCTGGAATCGCGCATCCGTTCGTACGTGCGCTGGAACGCCATGGCGATGGTCGTGCGTGCCAACAAGCACAACCCGCCGGACGGCGGCGACCTGGGCGGCCACATCGCGTCGTTCGCCTCGCTGGCCACCATGATCGGCTGCGGCCAGAACCACTTCTGGCACGCCGAAGACGAAGGCCACGGCGGCGACCTGGTCTATTTCCAGGGCCACACGTCCCCCGGCATGTACGGCCGCGCCTATCTTGAAGGCCGCCTGACCGAAGAGCAGCTGAACCACTTCCGCCAGGAAGTGGACGGCAAGGGCCTGTCGTCCTATCCGCACCCGAAACTGATGCCGGATTTCTGGCAGTTCCCGACGGTGTCGATGGGCCTGGGCCCGCTGATGGCCATTTACCAGGCCCGCTTCCTGAAATACCTGCACGCCCGCGGCATTGCCGACACCAGCAACCGCAAGGTCTGGGTCTTCTGCGGCGACGGCGAAATGGACGAACCGGAATCGCTGGGCGCCATCGCCCTGGCCGCCCGTGAAAAGCTCGACAACCTGATCTTCGTGGTGAACTGCAACCTGCAGCGCCTGGACGGTCCGGTGCGCGGCAACGGCAAGATCATCCAGGAACTGGAAGGCGACTTCCGCGGTTCGGGCTGGAACGTGATCAAGCTGATCTGGGGCGGCTACTGGGATCCGCTGTTGGCGCACGACAAGGAAGGCATCCTGCGCCAGATCATGGAAGACACCGTCGACGGCGAGTACCAGGCGTACAAGGCCAACGACGGCAAGTTCGTCCGCGAGCACTTCTTCGGCAAGCACCCCAAGCTGCTGGAAGCCGTGTCGCGCATGAGCGACGAAGACATCTGGCGCCTGAACCGTGGCGGCCATGATCCCCACAAGGTGTACGCCGCGTTCGATGCCGCGACCAGCCACACCGGGCAACCCACCGTCATCCTGGCCAAGACCATCAAGGGCTACGGCATGGGCCACGTGGGCCAGGCCAAGAACCCGACCCACCAGCAAAAGAAGCTGGAGCTGGAATCGATCCGCGAATTCCGCGACCGCTTCGGCATCCCGATCCCCGACGACCAATTGGCGGACCTGCCGTACTTCAAGCCGGCCGAAGACTCGCCGGAAATGAAGTACCTGCACGAGCGCCGTGCCGAGCTGGGCGGTTACCTGCCGCGCCGCCGTGCCCGCGCCGACGAGCAACTGAAGGCCCCGGCGCTGGACGCCTTCAAGGCCGTGCTCGAGCCCACCGCCGAAGGCCGCGAAATCTCGACCACGCAAGCCTTCGTGCGCATCCTGAATCAGGTGCTGCGCGACAAGGAACTGGGTCCGCGCGTCGTGCCGATCCTGGCCGATGAATCGCGCACGTTCGGCATGGAAGGCCTGTTCCGCCAGATCGGTATCTACGCGCCGGAAGGCCAGAAGTACACCCCGGTCGATAAGGACCAGGTGATGTACTACAAGGAAGCGGCCGACGGCCAACTCCTGCAGGAAGGCATCAACGAAGCGGGCGCAATGAGCTCGTGGATTGCGGCGGCCACGTCGTACTCCTCGAACAACCGCATCATGATTCCGTTCTTCATCTATTACTCGATGTTCGGGTTCCAGCGCATTGGCGACCTGGCCTGGGCAGCGGGCGACATGCAGGCGCGCGGCTTCCTGTTGGGCGGCACCGCCGGCCGCACGACGCTGAACGGCGAAGGCCTGCAGCACGAAGACGGCCACAGCCACATCCTGGCGTCCACCATCCCGAACTGCGTGTCCTACGACCCGACGTTCGGCCATGAGCTGGCCGTGATCATCCAGCATGGCCTGAAGCGCATGGTGGAAGACCAGGAAAACGTCTATTACTACCTGACGGTGATGAACGAAAACTACCCGCAGCCCGGTCTGACCCAGGGCGACGAGGAAGGCATCATCAAGGGCATGTACAAGCTGAAGTCGCACGGCAAGGGCAAGAACCGCGTTCAGTTGATGGGTTCGGGCACGATCCTGCGCGAAGTCATGGCCGCGCAAGACCTGCTGGCTGCCGACTGGGATGTGGCCTCGGATATCTGGAGCGTCACCAGCTTCACCGAACTGCGCCGCAACGGCCTGGACGTCGAACGCCACAACATGCTGCACCCCGACGAGAAGAAGCCGCAGGTGGCTTACGTCACGGAACAGCTGGCCAAGACGGAAGGCCCGATCATCGCGTCGACCGACTACATGAAGCTCTTTGCGGACCAGATCCGTCCGTTCGTGCCCAAGGGCCGCGAATACAAGGTGCTGGGCACCGATGGTTTCGGTCGCTCGGATTTCCGCTCGAAGCTGCGCGAGCACTTCGAAGTGGACCGCCACTTCGTCGTCGTGGCCGCGCTGCGCGCGCTGGCCGACGAGGGCAAGGTGCCGGTTGCCAAGGTGGCCGAAGCCATCAAGAAGTACGGCATCAATCCGAACAAAGCCAACCCGCAATACGCCTGAGGGTAAAGAGACATGAGCAACATCGTGCAAATCAAGGTTCCCGACATCGGCGACTTCAAGGAAGTGGAAGTCATTGAAGTGCTGGTGGCGGTGGGCGACACGATCAAGGCCGAACAAAGCCTGATCACGGTCGAGTCCGACAAGGCCTCGATGGAGATTCCCGCGTCGCAAGGCGGCGTGGTGAAGTCCATCACCGTGAAGGTCGGCGACAAGGTCGCCGAAGGCGCGGTCGTGCTGGAAGTGGAAGCCGAAGCCTCGGATGCCGCTCCGGCCGCCAAGGAAGAGGCCCCCAAGGCCGCTGCCAAGGAAGCCCCGAAGCAAGCCGCCGCTGCAGCCCCCGCCGCCAAGGCGGAAGCCGCCGCGCCGGCCGCCGCCAGCGGCCCGGTCGAGATCGAAGTGCCCGACATCGGCGACTTCAAGGAAGTGGAAGTCATCGAAGTCATGGTCGCCGTGGGCGACACCATCAAGGCCGAGCAAAGCCTGATCACCGTCGAGTCCGACAAGGCCTCGATGGAGATCCCGGCGTCGCAAGGCGGCGTGGTCAAGGAAGTGAGGGTCAAGGTGGGCGACAAGGTCGCCAAGGGTTCGGTCGTGGTGGTGGTGGAAGGCGGCGCCGGCGCCGCGCCTGCCGCCAAGACGGAAGCCAAGGCCGAGGCCAAGAGCGAAGCCGCCGCTGCCGCGCCGGCCGCCAAGGCCGACGCGCCCGCTGCCGCACCCGCTTCGCGTCCGGCTCCGGCCGCCGCGCTGGAAGATGCCAACCTCAAACCGGGCCAACTGCCGCACGCGTCGCCGTCGGTGCGCAAGTTCGCGCGCGAACTGGGCGTGAACCTGAGCAAGGTCAAGGGTTCGGGTCCCAAGGACCGCATCACCGCCGACGACGTGCGCGGTTTCGTCAAGCAAGCGCTGGCCGCTGCCCCCGCGGCCGCAGCCGGCGGTTCGGCCGATGGCGCCGCGCTGGGCCTGTTGCCGTGGCCGAAGGTCGACTTCACCAAGTTCGGCCCGATCGAAGCCAAGCCGCTGTCGCGCATCAAGAAGATCTCCGGTGCCAACCTGCACCGCAACTGGGTCATGATCCCGCACGTCACCAACAACGACGAAGCGGACATCACCGACCTGGAAGCGCTGCGCGTCACGCTGAACAAGGAAAACGAGAAGTCGGGCATCAAGGTCACGATGCTGGCCTTCCTGATCAAGGCCGTGGTTGCGGCCCTGAAGAAATTCCCCGAATTCAACGCGTCGCTGGACGGCGATAACCTGGTGCTCAAGCAGTACTACCACATCGGTTTTGCCGCCGACACGCCCAACGGGCTGGTGGTGCCGGTGATTCGCGACGCCGACAAGAAGGGCATCTTGCAGATCGCGCAAGAAATGACGGACCTGTCCAAGAAGGCGCGCGACGGCAAGATCTCGCCCGCGGAAATGCAGGGCGGCTGCTTCTCGATTTCGTCCCTGGGCGGTATCGGCGGCACGTCGTTCACGCCGATCATCAATGCGCCCGAAGTGGCCATCCTGGGTGTGTCGCGTTCCGCGCACAAGCCCGTCTGGGACGGCAAGCAGTTCGTGCCGCGCCTGATGGTGCCGCTGTCGCTGTCGTACGACCACCGCGTCATCGACGGCGCTTCCGCTGCCCGCTTCAACGCCTATCTGGGCGCCTTGCTGGCCGACTTCCGCCGCATCGCGCTGTAAACGGGGAGCCCTATGAGCAATACCGTTCAAATCAAAGTGCCGGACATCGGTGACTTCAAGGAAGTGGAAGTCATCGAAGTGCTGGTGGCCGTGGGCGACACGATCAAGGCCGAACAAAGCCTGATCACCGTGGAGTCCGACAAGGCTTCGATGGAAATTCCCGCGTCGCAAGGCGGCGTGGTGAAGTCCATCGCCGTCAAGGTCGGTGACAAGGTCGCTGAAGGCGCGGTCGTGCTGGAAGTGGAGGCATCGGATGCCGCTGCACCGGCCGCCAAGGAAGCACCCAAGGCGGCCGAGGCCCCCAAGCAAGCCGCGGCTGCTGCGGCGCCGGCTGCCAAGGCCGCCGCACCCGCTGCCGCCAGCTTCAAGGGTTCGGCCGACGGTGAATACGACATGCTGGTGCTGGGCGCGGGCCCCGGCGGCTATTCCGCCGCCTTCCGCGCCGCCGACCTGGGCCTGTCCGTCGTCCTGGTCGAACGCTACGAAACGCTGGGCGGCGTCTGCCTGAACGTGGGCTGCATTCCGTCCAAGGCGCTGCTGCACAACGCCGCCGTCATCGATGAAGCGCGCGAGCTGGCTGCCCACGGCATCAGCTTTGGCGAGCCCAAGATCGACCTGGACAAGCTGCGCGGCTACAAGGACAGCGTGGTCGCCAAGCTGACCGGCGGCCTGGCCGGCATGGCCAAGGCGCGCAAGGTCACCGTGGTGACGGGCGTGGGCGAATTCGCCGATGCCAACCACCTGACCGTGACGTCGGCCGATGGCAAGAGCCAGACGCTGCGCTTCAAGCAGGCCATCATCGCCGCCGGCAGCCAGTCGGTGAAGCTGCCGTTCATGCCCAAGGACGACCGCGTCGTCGACTCCACCGGCGCATTGCTGCTGCGTGAAGTGCCCAAGAAGATGTTGATCGTGGGCGGCGGCATCATCGGCCTGGAAATGGGCACGGTGTATTCGACGCTGGGCGCGCGCCTGGACGTCGTGGAAATGCTGGACGGCCTGATGCAAGGCGCCGACCGCGACCTGGTCAAGGTCTGGCAGAAGAAAAACGCCTATCGCTTCGACAACGTCATGTTGAAGACGAAGACGGTGGGCGCCGAAGCCAAGAAGGACGGCATCTACGTCACCTTCGAAGGCGAGGGCGCGCCCAAGGAACCGCAACGCTACGACCTCGTTCTGCAAGCCGTGGGGCGCAGCCCCAACGGCAAAAAGATCGGCGCCGACAAGGCCGGCATCGCCGTGACCGATCGCGGCTTCATCGAGGTCGATCGCCAGATGCGCACCAACGTGCCGCACATCTACGCCATTGGCGACATCGTCGGCCAGCCGATGCTGGCGCACAAGGCCGTGCATGAAGGCCACGTGGCGGCGGAAGCCGCAGCCGGCCAGAAGTCGTTCTTCGACGCGCGCGTCATTCCGTCGGTGGCCTACACCGATCCGGAAGTGGCATGGGTGGGCCTGACCGAAGATGAAGCCAAGAAGCAAGGCATCAAGATCGAGAAGGGCGTGTTCCCGTGGGCGGCGTCCGGCCGCGCTATCGCCAATGGCCGCGACGAGGGCTTCACCAAGCTGATTTTCGACGCGGAAACGCATCGCATCCTGGGCGGCAGCATCGTGGGCACCCACGCTGGCGACCTGATCAGCGAACTGGCTCTGGCGGTTGAAATGGGCGCCGACGTCGTCGACATCGCCAAGACCATCCACCCGCACCCGACGCTGGGTGAATCGGTGGGCATGGCGGCGGAAGTGGCCGAAGGCGTCTGCACCGACTTGCCGCCGATGAAGAAGAAGTAAGCGGGGGGCGGCTCGCCGCCTTTCGCCCAAGCAAAAGCGGCCGGCCCTGTCGAGGGG
>NZ_JBHFII010000006.1:51324-64699 GCF_057334215.1 Achromobacter maghribensis
GTCGAGGGGCCGGCGCTTTTTTTTGGATGCGCCGGGAGCGGCGCTGCCCTGGCTCAGGCTTGCGTGTTGATGCTCGAACCCAGCGTGCTGTCGATGGCCATCGGCGCCACGGACTGCATCAGCGTCGCGATGGTGTCGGCTTGCGAATTCAGGACCTTCTTCAATAGCCGGGCCTGCACTTCCTGCACGACGTTCGCGTCTTTCAGGGCGAGGGCGGTGTTGACGGTGTTGTTGACGGAGTCCAAGGTCGCGGTGTCCTAATCGGGAAGGGGGCCGGGCCAGGCCCAGGGTTTACGCATTATTGCGCAGGTTTCTGGTGGGACGCAAAGGATTGTCACAGGTTTGCGTGGCCATCCCGTGACAGGCGGCGTCTTCGGACGGCAGCCGAGGCGTCAGGGTTTCGGCTGCGCGCCGAGGCTAGGGCTGTGCGGGACATTCCTTGATCGTGCCCCAACCATGGTTCGGTTCGCAGAATTGCTTGCGTGCCGCCCATGCGCAATCCGGACGTTCGAAGAATCCCAACTGGGCACACCGATCCAGTTCGCCCTGCAGCGCATCGATCCAGGCCGTAGGGTTCTGCGCAGGGATTTCCGTGATGCGCAGCGTGGACTGCGGCGCGCTGGCGGGCGGGGCGTCCGCGGTCGCCAGCACACGCGGGGACGCCGTGTCGGAAGGGGCGGCTGGCGCGACGTCCGCCGCGGGCGTATGCGGCGCAGCCGTGGATTCGGATTCGCGCTCGGGCTTCGGTTCCACCGCCCCTGCGGCACGGGAGTCCCCGGCGGGATCAGACGCTGGAGCAGGAGCCATCACCGGTTCGGACGGGGGCTTTGCGTCGGTCCTCTCGGTGGAGGCCCCCCCTTCTGGCGCTAGCGGCGGCAGGGGCAGAAGCGGCACCCGGACCGGGCTGGCCGAGGTGGCGCCGGTGATGCCATTGTTCGGCGCATTCCAGGACACCACCAACAGCACCAGCGCGCCATAGATGGCCAAGGTGTAGATCACGGTCAAGGTGGCCGACCCCACGCGACGTCCGGTGATCGGGGAAGCATCGTCGCGGCCCAGCAGGGCACGCCAGCCCACCAGCGCCGCACCCGGGGCAGAGATCAGCCACCAGCCCAGCCGGCGCAGGCAGCCGGATCGGGAAGCGGGAAGCGAGGCCTGCACCTGGGCAGCCAGCAATTCGCGCAACGCGCGATTTTCTTCGCGCAGACGGGCTGTCTGCGGATCCACCGGCACCTGAGAGTCTGGATCCGGGGTGCCGTCGTGCTGCGTAGCGAGTGGATCGGGGGGCGTGGCGGTCATGTGGCGAAAAAAATAGATACAAAGCTGCGGCCGCAATTATGCCGGGATCATGCGTCACGCAAAAATCCGATAAGGCGGCAAAAAGCCGGCTTCAAAATTGTCTTCGATGGTCCCCTGGATTCCCGCCTGCGTGAATAGGGTGTAAGAGCCGGTAAAAACCGGCGCTTTTCGCCCGATTCCGCTGGCATCGGCGCTGATATTCTGGCCCACACTTGCCACTGGTACATGCCCGATGCGGAGTTTCTTTTGAACGCGCCTGAGTCCCTACCCGATGGAGGCCGCGACGTCGCGGCTTCTCCCGCTTTGGCCGATCACGCCATCAACTTCCTGAGTTCGCCGGGCCACCTGCGCGCCACGGCACATCTTTATGGCTTGACCAGCGTGCCGCTGGACGAGGCGCGTGTACTGCTGCTGGGGTGCCGGGCGGGGGCCAATGCCTTCCCGTTCGCTGCAGCCTATCCGCGCGCCAAAATATTGGGGATCGACCCCGATTCTACCCAGATTGAGGTCGCTCGCCAGCATGCGGAGATCCTCGGGTTGGCGAACGCTGAATTCATCGCGGCCGACTACGCGGCGGTGACCCCGGAACTGGGCGAATTCGACTACATCATCGCGCACGACGTCTTCAGTCTGCTGGACCGGGACCAAGCCGCCGAGATCCTTCGCATCTGCCGTTTGAACCTGGCTTTCGAGGGCATTGCCTACGTCAATTACGATACTTATCCGGGCGGCCGCGCGTTCGAGGCCGTGCGCGATGCCATGATGCTGTACAGCCATGGCGCCGAGACGCCGGAGGGGCAGCGAGAGGCCGCGCGGACAGCGCTGACCTTGTTCACCAACGGGATCGCCGCCGGCAATCCCATGGCGGGCGCGCTTAGTCAGGCCGCGGAGCGGAGCAAGGCCGATCTGGATGCCGGTTTGTTCGGGATTGCGCGTCAGCCCTATTATTTTGTGGAGTTCTCCGAGCTGGTTTCCGGCTTTGCGATGATCTGCGCGGGCGATGCCGAGCCCCAGATTGAAATGGCCGATTCCTACGGGTCCAACGTTTCGCTGGCGCACGGTCTGTTGGGCTTGGGCAAGCAGCGGGTGTTGCGGCAACAGAATCTGGACTTTTCCGTCGGACGCCAGCACCGTCGTACGATTCTGGTGCACCAAGAGCGAGCCGAGCAGGTGTTGCCGCAGGTCGCTCTGCCGCGGTTGATGGATCTGCGGTGGGCGGGCCGTTTCCGGCGTTGCGCCCTGGGTCTGCGCGATGTGAAGAATGTCTACTTTGAAACGACGCCAGGGCAGGTTTTCTCGACGGATGACGTGATCGTGCAGCGCGTCGTGGATGCATTGGGGTGCGCCTGGCCCGAATCCCTCACAGCAGCGCGCCTGGTCGAGTACGTTCAAGACGGCCAGCAGGTGCCGGAAGGCAAGACCGCCCAGGATGTAACCCAGGCCGCGCTCCTGTATCTATTGCGCCGTGGGCTCGTGCGCTTCGCGGTGGACGTCACGCCCTACGACACGGTTGCCGAAGGCGTGCTGCAGGTCGTTCCTCAGTTATTGTCCGCCGTGGCGGCGCGCAAAGACGGGCTGGCAGTGCCTCTTTTCAATTGGTGGCATGAGCCTGTCGATGAACCGTTGGAACCCGTCGTGCTGGAGCGGCTGGCCGCGGGGCAGGCTTTATCGGTGATAGACACGCTCATTCAGAATGAAACCGCGTCGGCGCCGCTGGCGGAATTAAATATCGAAAGGCCGGCCGCCGACGCCGAGAAAATCTCGTTGGCGCAGCAATTGCGCGCGCTCAGGCGATCCGCCTCGTTGCGCGTTGGCGCCACCCGCTGGCGGGATTTCCTGCAAGAGGGCCTGGAGGCCAGCAAAGGCGAGCGTCACTCGTGGGCGCTTTATGTGCAGGCCTTGTCGCGATGGCTGCTGACGCAGCCGGCGACGGTCCGCAAGCTTCGTGGCGTCACGCCCGAACAGCAGAAAGAGGCCGTGGAGCTGCGGACGCTGGCGTATCTGGGCAAGGCCAATGCCGATGCCGAAGCGCGCGTCCGCCGTTTGATCAAGCACGCGCCCCGTTGCGATGCCGCCTGGGATGCGCTGAGTTCGATTCAGCGCGACCGTGGCGAGCTGAAGGAGGCGGCTGCGTCGTTGCTGCAAGCGTTCAAACTGGATGCCGGCACGGCGCACCGCTATGTGCTGCTGTCGTTGCTGCTGATCTCGATGCAGTTGCTGAACGAGGCAGAGACCGCTTGCTTGCAAGCCATATCCATGCAACGGAACTACGGCTCGGCGCACAATGTGCTGGGCAGTTGCTATCACAAGGCGTCGCGCTACTACGAGTCCATTTTCCACTATCAGCGCGCCCTGGAACTTGACCCGACCCAGTTGGATTCGATAGGAAACTATGGCGTCGTGCTGGCGGACATTGGGGACTTTGAAGGGTCGGACAAGCAATACAAAGAGGTGTTGCGCCGCACCCCGGACAATCCACAGGTCTGGGGCAGCAGATTCTTCGGGTTGAATTACTTCCCCGATCGTACTGCCGAGCAGATATACGCGGTTTACCAGGAGTTCGACGCCTTCTATGGCGAACCGATGCGCAAGCATTGGCTACCGCATCGCAACGAAAGGAGCCCGGGGCGGCGCCTGCGGATCGGCTACGTCTCGCCCGACATCAGGGTGCATCCGGTGACGCTGTTTCTTGAGCCGTTGATGGCGAATCACGATGCCGCGCAGTTCGAGGTTCATGTGTATGCCCACCTGGAAGTAGAGGACGAGGTCACCGAGCGCTTCAAGGGCTACGCGCAAGGATGGACCCGTACCAATGGCATGTCCGACGACGTCCTTGCCCGCCGCATCCGCGCCGACAAGATCGATATCCTGGTGGATCTGGCTGGCCACACCGCCAATAACCGCCTGGGTGTGTTCATTCGCAAGCCTGCTCCCGTTCAGGTCACGTGGCTGGGCTTCGGATGCACGACCGGCCTGAAGGCGATCGACCACATCCTGATCGATTCCGACATGGCGCCGCCGAGTTCGGAGCATTTGTTTGCCGAGGCGCCATGGCGGCTGGATGGGAGCAATTTCGCGTATCGGCCGAAGGCCGAAATGGGCGAGGTCAGCCCCTTGCCGGCGATCGCCAATGGCTATGTCCGATTTGTCACGCTGTCCCGCGCGATCCGGTTCAACGAGCACGTCCTGCGGGTATGGGCAGACATCCTTAATCGCGTACCGACGGCAAAACTCGTGGTGGACAGCCGCAGTTACGTGTCGACCGGCTTGCGTGAAGACCTGGAGACGCGCTTCGCGGTGCACGGCATTCCGGCCAGCCGCCTTGAAATCGGCTTCCATTCGCCTCCCTGGGACTTGCTGCGCGAGTGCGACATCACGCTCGACTGCTTCCCCCATAACTCGGGCACGACCTTGTTCGAAAGCCTGTATATGGGGCTGCCGTTCGTGACCCTGGCGGGCCGTCCAGGCGTGGGCCGCATTGGCGCTTCGACGCTGACGGGCCTGGGCCGCAGTGAATGGACCGCCCATACCGAAGCCGAGTACGTCGACAAGGTGGTCGCGTTGGCCAGCGACATTCCGGCGCTGGCGCGCATCCGCGCCGGCCTGCGCAACGAGATGCGCGCAAGCAGCCTGATGGACGAACCCGCTTATGCGCGCAAGGTCGAGACGGCCTTTCGCGCCATGTTCAAAAATTGGTGTGAGAAACAAGCATGAAGGCAATCATTCTTGCGGGTGGCCTGGGCACGCGCATTTCCGAAGAAACGCATGTCAAGCCCAAGCCCATGGTGGAGATCGGCGGCAAGCCGATCCTGTGGCACATCATGAAGATGTACTCCGCGCACGGCGTCAATGACTTCGTAATCTGCTGCGGCTACAAGGGCTACGTCATCAAGGAGTATTTCGCCAACTACTTCCTGCATATGTCGGACGTGACGTTCGACATGGCGAACAACCAGATGGAAGTGCATCAGCGTCACGCCGAACCGTGGCGCGTCACGCTGGTGGACACGGGCGACGACACGATGACCGGCGGCCGACTGAAACGGGTTGCCGATTACGTCAAGGATGAAGAGGCGTTCTGCTTCACCTACGGCGACGGCGTGGCGGACGTGGACATTTCCGCGTTGATCGCCTTCCATCGCAAGCACGGCCGCGCCGCGACCGTAACCGCGGTGCAACCCCCCGGGCGCTACGGTGCGCTGAAGATGGAAGATGACCTGGTGGCGGGCTTCACCGAGAAGCCGCGCGGCGACGGCGGCCTGATCAACGGTGGCTTCTTCGTGTTGTCGCCCGAGGTGCTGCCCCTGATTGAAGGCGATCATATCTCCTGGGAAATGGAGCCGCTGGAAACCCTGGCCCGCAAGGGCGATCTGATGGCGTTCCGCCATATGGGCTTTTGGCAGCCGATGGATACGTTGCGCGAAAAGCGCATGTTGGAATCGCTGTGGGAAACGAACAAGGCGCCCTGGAGGGTTTGGTGAGTGCCGATTCCGAGAGCTTCTGGCGCGGCAAACGTGTCTTCCTGACGGGACATACGGGGTTCAAGGGCGGTTGGCTGGCGCTATGGCTGCGCCGCCTGGGCGCCGAGGTTACCGCTGTGTCGTTGGCGCCGCCAGAAGGCCGGCCCAGCCTGTTTGACGCAGCGCGCATCGCCAGCGTCACGGACAGCCACATCCTGGACATCCGCGATGCGCCAGCGCTGTCGGCGGTGATCCGGCAGGCCCGGCCCGAGATCGTATTGCACCTGGCGGCGCAGCCGCTGGTGCGCGCCAGCTACCGTGAACCGCTGCAGACCTTCGACACCAACGTGATGGGAACCGCGCACGTGCTGGACGCGCTGCGCGGGCTGCCCGAGGCACGGGTGGCGCTGTGCATCACGACCGACAAGGTCTACCGCAACGAGGAATGGACGTACCCGTACCGCGAAAGCGATGCGCTGGGCGGGCATGACCCCTACAGCGCCAGCAAGGCGGCGGCGGAACTGGTTGCGGCCAGCTACCGCGATGCATTCCTGCGGCAGCAAGGCGTGGCGGTCGCGACGGCGCGTGCCGGCAATGTTATTGGCGGGGGCGATTGGTCGGAAGACCGGCTGCTGCCCGACGCGGTGCGGGCGTGGCAGGCCGGGGGCACGCTGGAAATCCGCAATCCCGGATCTATCCGGCCGTGGCAGCATGTGCTGGAGCCGCTGGCCGGCTATCTCCGCCTGGCCCAGGCGTTGTGGGATCGGCCCGAACTGGCCGGCCCCTACAATTTTGGACCGCCACCGCATGAGGCGGCAACGGTGCGGGACGTGGTCGAACTGGCTCGCGCTGCCTATGGCCTGGGCGAAGTGGCTTATGGCACGGCCGGCAACGGTCCGCACGAGGCGGGCCTGCTGGCGCTGGACACATCGCGCACCCGTTCGGTGCTGGGCGTGCAGTCTCGCTGGGACCTGGAACGGTCCGTCGGTGAAACCATGCGCTGGTACCGCGCCCATCATGAGAGCCGCGACGCACGCGCATTGTGCGATGCGCAGATCGACGCTTACGGCATGCCCTGAACGGGGCGGGCGCCGAGACAAGGCGTCGTCCCGGGGCAAAAACACTGATTGTTGAGAACAAGCATGAATCCTAATGAAATCCGGGCGCAGATCGCCCAGTTGGTGGACCAGTACCACGAGGCCCAGGAGCGCGAGCGCGCGGCGTTTGCGCCGGGCAAGAGCGTCGTGCCGCCATCCGGCAAACTGATCGGCGCCGCCGAACTCAAAGCCATGGTCGAGGCCTCGCTGGACGGCTGGCTGACCACCGGGCGTTTCAACGACGCGTTCGAACAGCGCCTGGCCCAGTATCTGGGCGTCAAGCACCTGATCACCGTTAATTCGGGGTCGTCGGCCAACCTGGTGGCGTTTTCGACGTTGACCTCGCCCAAGCTGGGCGACCGCGCGATTCGCCGCGGCGACGAAGTGATCGGCGTGGCCGCCGGGTTCCCCACGACGGTCAACCCGATCCTGCAATTCGGCGCGGTGCCGGTGTTCGTGGACGTGGAGCTGGGCACCTATAACGTGGACGCCAGCTTGCTGGAGGCCGCGATCACGCCCCGCACCAAGGCCATCATGCTGGCGCACACGCTAGGCAACCCGTACAACCTGGACGTGGTCACGGCCTTGTGCAAAAAGTACAACTTGTGGCTGGTCGAAGACTGTTGCGACGCGTTGGGTTCCACCTATAACGGCCGCATGGTCGGCACCTTCGGCGACATCGGCACGCTCAGCTTCTACCCGGCGCACCACATTACGATGGGCGAGGGCGGGGCGGTCTTCATGAACGACCCGCATTTGAAACTGATCGCCGAGTCGTTCCGCGATTGGGGCCGCGATTGCTACTGCGGCCCGGGCAAGGACAACACCTGCGGCAAGCGCTTCTGTCAAAAGCTGGGCAGCTTGCCAGAGGGCTATGACCACAAGTACACGTATTCGCACATCGGATACAACCTGAAAATCACCGACATGCAGGCCGCTTGCGGCTTGGCGCAGATGGATCGGGTGGAGGAATTCGTGGCGCAGCGCAAGGCCAATTTCCGCTTTCTGAAGGAACGGCTGGCTTCCTGCGAGGAATTTCTGATCCTGCCCGAAGCCACGCCGGGGTCCGACCCGTCCTGGTTCGGATTCCCCATTACGCTTCGGCCCGAAGCCGAGGTGCGGCGCGTGGACTTGCTGACGTACCTGGATCAGGACAAGATCGGCACGCGCTTGCTGTTTGCCGGCAACCTGACGCGTCAGCCATCGATGGTCGACCAGCACTACCGCGTGTCGGGTGAGCTGACCAACACCGAGATCATCATGCAAAACACGTTCTGGATTGGCGTGCAACCCGCGCTGACCCCGGAGATGCTGGACTACGCCGCCAGCCGGATCGAGTTGTTCTTCGGCGTCGGGATCTGACATGCTTGCCCAAGCGTTGGAGATCCCGGGCTGCTATTTGTTCAGCCTGCCGCGCTTTCCGGATGCGCGCGGGGAGTTCCGCAAGCTATTGCATGCGCCGACGCTGGCAGGATTGGGGTTGGAGGCGGCCTATGCCGAATCGTATGTATCCGTGTCGCACCGCGGCGTGCTGCGCGGCATGCACTTTCAGGCGCCGCCGTCGGACCACGCCAAGCTGGTTACATGCCTGACGGGCCGCGTTCGAGACGGTCTCCTGGACCTGCGGCGCGGATCGCCCACCTTCATGCAGTCGTTGTCATTGCTGCTCGATGGCGACACACCGCAAGCCGTGTATGTGCCACGCGGCGTGGCTCACGGGTTCGCCGCGCACCGCGACCATACCGCGTTGCTGTACTACACGAGCTCCGTGCACGATGCCGAGCGCGATTGCGGGGTGCATCCCGCGACGACTGGCATCGACTGGTGGGCGGGCGAGGCCGGCATCGGCGAACCGTTGATGTCGCCGCGCGATGCGGCTCTGCCGCCGTTGAAGGATTTCAACAGTCCGTTCGCGTATACGGAGCCGCAATGACGGTGCGTGTGCTTGTCACGGGGGCCAGCGGATACGCGGGCGGCGTGATCGCCGATGAGCTACGCGCGCACGGCATGGAGGTGCTGACCGCAGGCCGCGCGCCCGCGAACGATATAAAACTGGATTTGTCCGACCCTGCCGGGGTGGCTGCCTTGAAGCTGCCGCAAGGCCTGCACGCGTGCGTGCATGCGGCGGCGATGCACGAGGTCGCCTGCCGCGCGACCCCGTCCTTGGCCTACGTGGTCAATGTCGCCGGCACGCGCGCGCTACTCGACGCCTGCGGACGGGCGGGCATTTCGCGGCATGCCTACGTGTCCACGTTTCATGTGTTTGGCCGGCCCGAAGGGCATCTGGATGAGGCTTCGGCGGTTGCTCCGCTCAACGATTATGGGCTGACGCATTGGCAAGCCGAACAGCTGTACACGCTGGCGGCACAGACGCAGGGGATGTCGGTGGATATCCTGCGTCCGGCCAACTTATTTGGTTTACCCGCGCATTGGGCGGGCTTTGACCGCTGGACGCTCGCGCCTTTCGACTTTTGTCGCCAGGCGGTTGAACATGGCCGAATCGCCCTGCACGGGCAGGGCACGGCGTTGCGCAACTACCTGAGCGCGCAGCATTTCGCGCGCGTGCTGGCAAGCCGCCTGGCCGAGCCAGGTGCGGGCGTGCTTCACGTTGCCGGCGCCGAATGGCGGATTCGGGATTTGGCGCATCTGGCCGCGTCGTGCGCCAGCGCGTCGTTGGGCCGGGAAGTGCCCGTCGTATTCGGCACGGCGGTGGAACCCGCCGCGCCTGAATACCAATTTGCGTCGCGGCATGAGGCAGCAGAAAGCGCGGACGCGCGCACGGCGATGGCTGCGTTTCTCTTTGGAACGCTGGCGCATCTGAGGGAGCTTCAAACATGAACCGGCTATCCGTGCTGGCCAAGATTTCCCCCTTGGCGGACATCGAACGATCTGTGCGGGGCAATCACGTTACGGTGGGCGACCATGCGACGATCGATAGCTTCGTGAAGGTCAAATTTGCGGGCGGCGATGGCGACGTGCACATCGGCGACCAGGTCTATCTGAATTCGGGCGTGGTGATCTATTCGGGCCATGGCGTGAGCATCGGGCGCGGCACGCTGATCGCCGCCAACACGACCTTGGCACCCACGAACCACGAATACCGCCGCAGCGACCTGACCATCATCGAACAGCGCTTCATGCCAAGCAAGGGCGGGATCCTGATCGAAGAAGACTGCTGGATCGGCGCCAATTGCGTGCTGCTGGACGGCTGCATATTGCGGCGCGGTTGCGTGGTCGCCGCTGGCACGGTGTTGCGCGGCGAGTGGCCGGCGTATGCCGTCATCGCCGGAAACCCGGCGGCAGTGATTCGTCACCGCACCCCGGATGCATATTAAATATCTATCGGAGCAGGATCGGTGAAATCGAACAAGAAAAGTGCGCCTAAGCCCGCGGGTGGGCAGACGATGAGCGTGGACGACGCGTTTGGCGTGGCTGCGCGTGCGTGGCAGGAAAACCGCCAGGCGGACGCGGCCCATATATGCAGGCAGATCGCGTCGATCCGCCCGGATCACCAGGGCGTCAAGCATCTGAATCTGGCGATGCAGCATGGCGTGCGTAACCTGGTATTCACGGCGTTGGCCCTGACCGACCCCGATATTTACAGCATCGGCGATTACTCGTATGGGGTGCCCTCGGTTTTTCCCCATAATCAGCCCCACGAACCTGCCCGGCTGACAATCGGCAATTTCTGCACTATCGGCCATCAGGTCGAGATCATCCTGGGGTCGTATCACCGTCAAGACACCTACACGATCTATCCCTTCTCGGCGCCGCATTTCGGCACCTTGTTCGCGTCCACGCAGGACATCACGGACTATTCCGCAACGCGCGGCAACGTGACGATCGGTCACGACGTGTGGATCGGCGCAGGCGCGAAAATCATGTCGGGGGTCACGATTGGCACGGGCGCGGTGATCGGTGCAGGGTCCGTCGTGTCGCGCGATGTGGGCAACTACGAAATCTGGACGGGCAATCCCGCGCAGTTCCGCCGGCGTCGGTTCGACGAGGTCGTGTCCGCCCGCTTGATGCGTGTGCGCTGGTGGGATTGGCCAAAGGATCTGATCGAACGTCATGCGCGCGACATCATGCGCGGCACGCCCGAGGCGCTGGATGCGTTGGAACAGGGGCATGAGGAATGGCTCGCGCGGTTGCGTGCGCCGGTCGGCGCGCCATTCGAGATGGTGCCGGGGCAATCGGGGCTGATTCGGATGCGCCGCGCCGCAGGCTGGCGTGAAGGCCGCCCGACATGGGTCGTGCTACATGGCTCGCTGGGCAGCATCGCCACCGTGCAGGGCTTTGAATCCCACCTGTCCGACGCGAACCTGCTGTTTGTCGACTTGCCCGGTTGCGGCGCCAGTACCGCGCCGCAGGAAATGTCGGTCAAGGGATTCACGGACGAGCTGTTGCCGGCGTTGTTGGCGGCCGCTCCGGCAGGATTCGGCATACTGGGCGTATCGTTCGGCGGCAGCGTCGCGCTGGAAATCGCCAGCCGTACGCCGCTATGCAAGCAGGTGGTGCTGCTGGACACGCCATTCTCGGCCGCAAAGCTCTGGCACAATCAGGCGTTTTTGCGCGGGGCACTGGCCAACCGCCCGGATGACCGCTATCTGCGCAGTTTTGCGTTGGATATCTACGGGGTAACGCCCACGGCAGCCGTGGAGCGTGATTATTGGCCGTTGCTGCAGGGCGTCGCACAACCGGTGACGGTGCTGACCGGCAATGTGCCGATGCAGCCGCCCCGCGATATGCCACCAGTGCCGTGTTGTCTGGATGAGGACGACCTGGTGCGTCTGGCGACGTTGGGGCTGCGCGTGGAACGCATCGCGGGTGGCCATGACCTGATCAACGACAACCCTGCTGCCGTGGCTGCGGTGGTTCGGTCCACGGGCTTGGTTGCCTAAGTCACGCGCTGCGCCCGACGAAAAATCTGGGCGTAGCAGGATGCATGCGGGGGCGGATGGAAATCCGCCCCTTTTTCATGCGCGTGCTGCGCCTGTACTCATTTGAATCACAGATTGGCGGAGCACCGTTTTCGCGGCGTGGCCGGCCATAAAAAAAGCCAGCCCGAAGGCTGGCTTTTCTGTTTCGGAGCGGGATCGGTGTCGAACTGCAACCCCAAAATCCCGACCGAAGGCTTGTCCGCTGGAATTAACGCAGCAGCGACAGAACCGTTTGCGGCACTTGGTTGGCTTGCGCCAGAACCGAGGTACCAGCCTGTTGCAGGATCTGAGCCTTGGTCATGTTCGACACTTCCGTAGCGTAGTCGGCATCTTCGATGCGCGAACGAGCGGCGGACAGGTTGTTGATCGTGTTGTTCAGGTTGGCAACAGTCGATTCGAAGCGGTTCTGGATCGCGCCCAGGTCGCTACGCAGGCTGTCGACTTGCGACAGGGCCTTGTCGACGCCAGCCAGCGGGTTGGTCGTGGCAGCGAACGTCGAAGCCGAAGCGTCCTTGCTGTTGACGGTCACGGTGCCGCCAGCGACGGACAGGTCCGAAGCCTTGACCGACACATACATCTTCTGGCCGGTAGTAACGCCCGGCTTCGTCGCGCCGGCGGTTGCCGTGACTTCGACGAACAGGTTGCCCTTGCTGTCCTTGACCAGCGAACCGGACGTCGGAGCGGTCGAGCCCAGGTCCTTGCCGTTGGTGATGGTGACGGCGGCCGAAGCGCCGGCGGTGATGCTGCCGGACGACACGCTCATGAACGATTCGACGTCCGAGTTGGCGGCAGCGGCAACGGTGCCTTGCGGGCCGTTCAGGCTCAGCTTGTCCAGACCCAGCGACTTGGCATCAATCTTTTCCAGATTGATGGTGATCGTTTCGTTGTCGTTGGCGCCGACTTGGATCGTCAGCGTGTTGTCCTTGGCCAGAACCTTGACGCCGTTGAATTGGGTCTGTTCCGACACGCGGGTGATTTCACCCAGGCGCTGGCTGATTTCAGCCTGGATCGAATCCAGGTCGGTCTGCGAGTTCGTGCCGTTGGTGGCTTGAACCGACAGTTGACGGATACGTTGCAGGTTGTTGTTGACTTCGTTCAACGCGCCTTCGGTCGTTTGAGCGATCGAGATACCGTCGTTGGCGTTACGGGCGGCTTGCGTCAGACCGTTAACGTTGGCGGTGAAGCGGTTGGCGATGGCTTGGCCAGCGGCGTCGTCCTTGGCGCTGTTGATGCGCAGGCCCGACGACAGGCGCTCAATGGCGCTGCCCAGGGTCGATTGCGACTTGTTCAGGTTGTTCTGCGCAACCAGCGACAGGTAATTGGTATTGATGACTGCCATGTGAGGCTCCCAAGAGAGAAAGGCTTCTTCAAACTGGGCAGCAAGGCCGCCCACTGGTGTTAACGGGAAAGTTCGTCGACTTCTTGTCTAGGAATCTCTCCGTTGCAAGGATTACGGCAGTCCTAAATCAATCTTTAGCCCTATTTCGCGAAAGTCGTATTTATTCTTGTATCCGCAGGGAGCGCATGCGCGGCCGGCGTTGCGCGGTGGCCGGGGCTAAAAAGAAGCGGGGGGCGGAGG
>NZ_JBHFII010000006.1:64726-66999 GCF_057334215.1 Achromobacter maghribensis
AAGCGGGCGCCTGAGGCGCCCGTCGTGGCCGGCGTGCCGGCTTCCATCATCGTCTTCCAGATACCGGTCTCTATATATAGAGACGGTGGTCGACGCCTAGATGATCTGCGCGATCTGCCCTTCCAGGGGCAATTCTTGCCAGGCCTGGTCTTTCAGCTTGGCGCGGATCCGGGCGGTGGCCTGCGAGCGCAGCTGGCACACGCGCGCTTCGGTCACGTTCATGATGGCGCCGATTTCCTTCAGGTTCAGACCCTGCTCATAACAGAGCGACAGCAACAACTTTTCGCGGTCGGGCAGGGTGTCGATGGCGTGGATCAGCGCTTGGCGGAAATCGCCCGCCAGCAACGCGTCCAGCGGATTGCCGCCTGCCGAGCCGTGATTCAGCGTTGCCGTCCAGTCCGACTGGCCCGAGGCCGAGTCCGGCTCGGTCGTGAAATCTTCGTAATGCACGATCTGCACGCCTTGCGCGTCGTGCAGCAGCGTCTGGTACTCGTTGAGCGGTATTTCCAGCTGGTGGGCAATTTCGGCCTCGCTGGGCGCGCGCATCAGCCGTTGTTCCAGTTGCTGGATGGCCTGTTCGATCTTGCGCGCCTTGGCACGGACGCTGCGCGGCAGCCAGTCCTGGCCGCGGAGCTCGTCCAGCATCGCGCCACGGATGCGGGTCGTGGCGTAGGTCTCGAATTGGGCGTCTGCCGTTTCCTGATAGCGCCTTACGGCGTCAAGCAGGCCGATCATGCCGGCCTGTATCAGGTCGTCCAGCTCAACGCTGGCGGGAAGCCGGGCGAGCAATTGCAGGGCCAGCTTCCGCACTAGCGGGGCATATTCGACCAAGCTGTCATCTGCGTGGGGCATTGCGGGAATGTCAGGCGGTGTCCATCGTGACGCATCGTCAGACGTTGTCAATTTGCGACATTGTCGACAAACGCGCGGCTGCGCTAAAGCGACCAGGATTTAGTGATCGGCAAGGTGACATTGTCGGCACTGCACAACATTTCATTCCTGGAAGTACGCAATGTTTTGAATGCTTATTTGCCAAATTGACGTAAATTTGTCTCGGATTTCTATGTCAAGGTGTATCTAAAATATCAAGTTGCGCAATATCAACAAAGATTTGTCATATAAGTCATAGAAAATGACATGAGCTGTGGTAAATTTTACTTAAATTGCGAACAAATGATACATTTCGCATTAAAACAGATTGCAGCAAGCCGCCAGGCAATTCGGGTTGCCGGCGCTTTTGGTTATCGAGCCCCGTGGGTGGGATAGGGATAGGGAGTAGGGCGTGCAACAAGTCGAAAATTCTTTGCTGGCAGACATTCGCGAAGTGAATCTGTCATATCTGTTACTTGCGCAACGTATGTTGCGTGATGACTATGCCGCGTCGATGTTCCGTCTGGGGTTCAGCAACGAAGTTGCCGACATCCTGATGCGTCTGTCGCCCGCGCAATTGGTGAAGCTGGCCAGCTCCAGCTCGCTGCTGTGCCGATTCCGCTTCGATGATTACAGCCTGCTGTCGGCGCTGACCCATGACGTTTTGGGTGGTGCGCTGCAACAAGCGCATGCAACCATCTTGCTGGCCAAGCAACCTGTGGAAGAACTGGCCTGACGGCCGTTCAAACCCTCACTCGGACTCGCGTAATGGCCTCCAAAAGCGTTTCACAGGAAGCGGACGACATCCTGCTTGCCAGCTCCATGATTACCCTGGGAGCACGGTTGCAGGTGCTGGAGGCTGAAACCAGCCTCAGTCACGACCGTCTGGCGCGCTTGTATCGCGAAATCCGCGGTTGCTCGCCACCCAAGGGCATGCTGCCTTTTTCGGTTGACTGGTTCATGACCTGGTTGCCGAACATCCATTCGTCGCTGTTCTACAACGTTTATTCGTTCTTGAATGCGCGCACCAGCAGCAAGGGCATCCGCGCCACCATCGACGCGTACCGCCTGTACCTTGAGAACGCCGGCCTGGATGCCGCCGAAAGCGCCGAGCCGGTCCTGAGCTTCACCCGGGCCTGGATGCTGGTTCGCTTCTTCGACAGCGGCATGCTCCAGTTGTCCGCTTGCCGCCAGTGCGGCGGCCATTTCATCGCCCACGCGCACGATCCGCAATCGGACTTTGTGTGCGCGATCTGCCGGCCGCCACCTCGCGCCGGCAAGACGCGCGCGGCGGCCAAGGCACGCGCCAGCAGCCGTCCGGCACCCGCGGTCGACGCCGCGCGGCCTTGAGCGCCGGCGCATGGCCGGGTGCTTCCTGGCCGGCCCCATCTGGCCGGCCCCGC
>NZ_JBHFII010000006.1:67019-73635 GCF_057334215.1 Achromobacter maghribensis
CCCCCCCCCCCCCCCCCCCCCCCACGCCCCGCCAGCTGCGCCCAAATACATCAAAAGCCCTGTAAAACTCCCCGTAACCCGCCTTTTTGGGTCGGGGGGAACAGGGGATCATTGACGCCAGTTTTAGACTTCGTTGGCAGGGGCCTGATGTGTTGATTGTTATCGGTTTTCTCGTGGTGATCGTGTCGGTCGTCGGTAGCTTCATAGCGCTGGGCGGCCACTTGGGCGCGCTTTACCAGCCCTTCGAGCTGACGCTGATCTTCGGTTCGGCCCTTGGGGCGTTCCTTGCCGGCAACAGCAAAAAGTCGCTGATGCTGGTGAAGAAGGCGCTACCTGACGCGCTGAAGAGCTCGCGCTACGGCAAGGACGTGTACATGGAGCTGATGGCGCTTCTGTATGTGTTGCTGAACAAAGCGCGTCGCGAAGGCCTGATGGCCATCGAATCGCATATCGAGGATCCGGCTTCCAGCCCGATCTTCAGCGAATATCCCCGCATCGCCAAAGACGCGAAGCTCATGGAGTTCATCACGGACTACCTGCGCATCATGATCAGCGGCAACATGAGCTCGTTCGAAATCGAGACGCTTATGGACGAGGAAATCGAGACCTATCGCCATGAACGCGAAGTCCCGGCGCACGCATTGCACCAGATGGCCGACGGCCTGCCTGCGTTCGGTATCGTGGCCGCGGTGCTGGGCGTGATCAAGGCGCTGGCCGCCGTGGACCAGCCGCCCGCGATTCTGGGCGACCTGATCTCCAAGGCCATGGTCGGCACCTTCCTGGGCATCCTGTTGGCGTACGGTTTCGTGGGGCCGCTGGCCTCGCGCGTCGAACGCCGCACGGACGAAGCCATGAAAGTGCTGGAATGCATCAAGACCACGCTGCTGGCCAGCATGAACGGCTATCCGCCCCAGTTGGCGGTGGAATTCGGCCGCAAGGTGCTGTTCTCGTCCGTGCGTCCGACCTTTGGTGAGCTGGAAGAGCACGTCCGGCAAACCAAGTCGACCGCAACCGGCAAGGCCTGACGGAGCGGGCCATGAGCACGGTAAACAACCACCGTGTGGTGATCCGCCGCAAGAAGGTCAAGGGCGGCGGGCACCACGGCGGCAGCTGGAAGATCGCCTACGCCGACTTCATCACGGCGATGATGGCGTTTTTCCTTGTGATGTGGCTGATCAGCATCGTGCCGCGCGAGGAACTCAAGGGCATCGCGGAGTATTTCCGCATGCCGTTGCGCGTGGCGATCATGGGCGGGCCCAACAATTCGGCCGAAACCAGCGCCGTGCCGGGGGGAGGGCAAGATCCCCTGCGCAGCGAGGGCGATGTGCGCCGCGCCCAGGGCAATCGGGTGGAAGCGCAGCCCATGGGCGACGCGGAACGCCGTGAACAGCACCGTCTGGAAAACCTGAAGAAGCGGCTTGAGAACGTCATCGACAGCAGCCCCGTCCTGAAGAGCTTCAGGCCGCAGCTGCTGATCGACCTGACGACCGAAGGCCTGCGCATCCAGATCATCGACAACCAGAACCGCCCGATGTTCGCGACCGGCCGCGCGGAAGTGCAGCCTTACATGCGCGACATCCTCCGGGAACTGGGGCCGGTGCTGAACGAGCTGCCGAACAAGGTCAGTATTTCGGGCCACACGGACGCCTCGCAGTATGCGCGCGGCGAACGCGCCTACAGTAATTGGGAGCTTTCGGCCGATCGCGCGAACGCGTCCCGCCAGGAGCTGGTGGCCGGCGGCATGAACGAAAGCAAGGTCATGCGTATCCAGGGACTGTCTTCCAGCATGAGTCTGGTTAAAGATGATCCATACGCGGCCGTTAATAGACGTATCAGCCTCGTGGTGCTCAATATGAACACCCAGAAGCGCATCGAAAACGAGAACGCCGCTGCGGCGGACGTAAGCGCGAAGGATGCCCGCGAGGTGGGAACGGCCGTGGAGGCGGTGCAAGCCGCCACCCAGGCCGCGACGGCAACCAAACAAGGCGAAGCGGCGAATGCGCCGCCCGCTGAAGGGGTTCGATAGCAATGGCGGCAACGATTCTGGTAGCGGACGATTCGGCGACGATGCGAATGATCGTGCAGGCGACGCTGACGGGCGCGGGATGGAAGGTACTGACGGCCGGCAATGGCCAGGAAGCGCTGGAAGTGGCGAAGAACCACCTGGTGGATCTGGTCGTCAGTGACTGGAACATGCCGGTCATGGGCGGGCTGCAACTGATTCAGGGCTTGCGCGAGCAAGACCGGTACCTGGATGTGCCGGTGCTGGTGCTGACCACCGAAGACGACGTGGATAGCAAGATGGCCGCTCGGGATCTGGGCGTTTGTGGCTGGCTTTCAAAGCCGGTCGACCCCGATGTGCTGGTGGAATTGGCGACCGAACTGCTCGACGAGCAGGCCGGCGCGTAAAGCAGGTTCATTTATGAAGGCGTACGGGTCATGAGTGCTGGTTTAGACCTCAGTCAGTTTTACGAGACCTTTTTCGACGAGGCGGATGAGCTGCTCGCGCAAATGGAGCAGTTGCTGCTAGAGCTGGATGTGGGCGCGCCCGACATCGAGCAGCTCAACGCCATCTTCCGCGCGGCCCACTCGATCAAGGGCGGGGCGGCGACATTCGGCTGTTTCACGCAGCTTGCGGGTACCACCCACCTGCTGGAAAACCTTCTGGACGCAATCCGTCGCGGCGAAATGGCGCTGCGCACGGACATGATTGATATCTTCTTGGAAACGAAAGACGTGCTCAAAAGCCAACTGGATGCCTATCGGGCCTCCGAAGAGCCCGATGAAGCCGTGTTTGAGCGTATCTGCGCCGTATTGAGGCAGCTGGCGCTGGAGCATAAGGATCCTGCCGCGGCCGGGGCTGCCCCTGTCGCGGCTGCGGCGCCCGCGCCTGTGCCTGCACCGGTTGCGGCCGCGCCGGCCCCGGCTCCCGCAACGACGCAACCGGCCGCTGCCGCAGGCGATCTGCCCCTGAAGGTGCGGATCACCAAAGTGTCCGATAAGGACGCCGCGTCGTTGCTGGAAGAAATGGGCAACCTGGGTACCGTCAAGGCCAGCGAACGCGCCGATGGCGTGCTGACCGTGTGGGTGGACAGCACTTGCACGCCGGACGACATCGAGGCCGTGTGTTGCTTCATCGTCGACGGCGACCAATTGAATATCAGCCGCGAAGCGGCCCCGGCGGCCGAGTCGGCGCCGGCGGAACAGGCGGCCGTCGCTGCGGCAGCCGTTGCTACGGCAGTCGCAACGCCCGCACCGGCGGCAGCGCCCGTGGCGCCGGCGCCGGTCGTGGTGGAATCGGCAGCCGCCGCTGAAGCCATTACCCAAGCGGCCGCCCGCGCTTCGCGTCCGGCGGCGCCCGCGCATGCCGACAAGGAATCCACGTCGATCCGCGTGGGCGTGGAAAAAGTCGACCAGGTCATCAACCTGGTGGGCGAACTTGTCATTACGCAGGCCATGCTGGCGCAGACGGCATCGACGCTGGACCCCGTCCTGCACGACCGCCTGCTCAACGGCATGGAACAGCTGGAACGCAACGCCCGCGACCTGCAGGAAGCGGTGATGTCGATCCGCATGATGCCGATGGACTACGTGTTCAGCCGCTTCCCTCGCCTGGTGCGCGATATCGCCAGCAAGATGGGCAAGCAGATCGAACTGCAGACCTACGGCCGCGCGACCGAACTGGACAAGAGCCTGATCGAGCGCATCATCGACCCGCTGACGCACCTGGTGCGCAACAGCCTGGACCACGGTATCGAGACGCCCGAAAAGCGTATCGCCGCCGGCAAGGATCCGGTGGGCCAGTTGGTGCTGTCCGCGCAGCATAACGGCGGCAATATCGTGATCGAGGTCAGCGACGACGGCGGCGGCCTGAGCCGCGACAAGATTCTGAAGAAGGCCATGGCCCAAGGCCTGCCGGTCAATGAGAATTCGCCGGACGACGAAATCTGGCAACTGATTTTCGCACCGGGCTTCTCCACCGCCGAGAAGGTGACGGACATTTCCGGCCGCGGCGTCGGCATGGACGTGGTACGCCGGAATATTCAGGACATGGGCGGCCACGTGCAGCTGTCGTGCGAGCCGGGTAACGGCACCACGACGCGCATCGTGCTGCCGCTGACGCTGGCCATCCTGGACGGCATGTCGGTGCGCGTGGGCGAAGAAACCTTCATCCTGCCGCTGAACCATGTGACCGAGTCGCTGCAACCGACCAACGACCAGATCTACTCGGTGGCCGGCAACGAACGCGTGATGCATGTGCGCGGCGAATACCTGCCGCTGGTTGAAATGCACCGCGTGTTTTCGGTGGCAGGCGCCCAGACGGACCCCACGCAGGCCATCGCCGTCATCATGCAGGCCGAAGACCGCCGTTTCGCGTTGCTGGTCGATCACCTGATCGGACAGCACCAGGTCGTGGTCAAGAACCTTGAGTCGAACTACCGCAAGGTCCCCGGCATCTCCGCCGCCACCATCCTGGGCGATGGCAGCGTAGCGCTGATTGTCGACGTATTTGCGCTTGCGCGCGCCAATCGTGAGCGTTGGTCGCAGCCCGAAGCCGTTCTGAATTGATGGAGCACTAAAAAATCATGGCAGCCAAACCGCAAGCGCAATCCGCGCGCAACGAAGATGTCGGCAGCGAATTCCTCGTCTTCACGCTGGGCGATGAAGAGTACGGTATCGACATCCTGAAAGTGCAGGAAATCCGCGGCTACGACGCCGACACGGTGACCCGCATCGCCAACGTTCCCTCGTTCATCAAGGGCGTGACGAACCTGCGCGGCATCATCGTCCCGATCGTCGATCTGCGCATCAAGTTCAACCTGAGTCGGGTCGAATACAACGAGCAGACCGTTGTGATCATCCTGAACCTGGACCGTCGCGTGGTCGGCATCGTGGTCGATGGCGTGTCCGACGTGCTGATGCTGAACGCCGGCCAGATTCGCCCGGCGCCGGAATTCGGCGCGACGCTGTCCACCGAATACCTGACCGGCCTGGGCACGGTGGATGAGCGCATGCTGATCCTGGTGGATATCGAAAAGATGATGACCAGCGATGAAATGGCGCTGGTGGAGAAGGCCGCTTCCTGATCGGAAACCGGCCGGAATGCGGGGTAGAGGCGCCATATTGAATCCGATGTGGCGCTTTCCTTTAACGATTGCAGTCAAGGGATGGTTCTTGTGATGCGCAAGTTTTTCGCGAACATGACGATACGCAGCAGCCTGTTGTGGGTGTTGGCGTTCTTCTCATTCATGTTGGTGATCGGGGCGGCGCTTGGCGTGTTGTCTTTGCGCATCAGCAATGGGACCCTGGCCGAGATCAAGCAATCGCAGGAACTGGACGATGCGGTGGGCCGCGTCGTGTCCAGCTATAAGGACTCCATGAACGGCCTGGGCCGCGCGGCGACCGCCAACTACGCGGACATCGTGGGCAGCGTGGGCCAGGCGGCCCTGCTGACGCAAGGCCTGTCTTCGGAAGCGACCGGCTTGCTGGAGCGCGCCAAGGCCGCCTTGAACAAGGGCCAGGCGGAATTCGAATACTACAAGACGCTGCCGCAGCCCGCGGAGGCGTCCGAATCGCTGAAGGAAATCGAAGCGTCCTATGCCGCGCTGGTGCAGCAAGGCCTGACACCGCTGGTCGCTGCCCTGGAAAAGGCCGACATGCAGGCCTACCAGAAGCAGGTACAGACCGTGCAGGACGCGCTGGAAGGCCGCTTCGCCCGTGCCGTCGAAGGCTTCGATTTCTGGCGTGCCAGCAAGATGCTGGACGCGCACGATGTGGCGGAGGTCCGTTACCAGTTCGTATTGATCGCTGTCGGCGCGGGCGGCGTGATCGCCGCGTTGCTGGTGTTTGCGACCTATGTCTTCCTGCGTCGCCGCGTGCTGCAGCCGCTGAAGGAAGCCGGCCATCATTTCGATCGCATCGCCGGCGGCGACCTGACCGCCCGCGTGGACGTCCGCAACACCAACGAGATCGGTCAGCTGTTCGCGGCGCTCAAGCGCATGCAGGAAAGCCTGACGCGCACGGTGTCGACGGTGCGCCGCGGCGTGGACGAGATCAATGTGGGCTCGCATGAAATCGCGGCCGGCAATACCGATCTGTCCAGCCGTACCGAGCAGCAGGCGGCGTCGTTGGAAGAAACCGCGGCGTCGATGGAAGAATTGGCGTCCACGGTGAAGCAGAACGCGGAAAACGCGCGCCAGGCGAATCAGCTTGCAGCCAACGCGTCGGACGTGGCTGAACGCGGCGGCTCTGCCGTGGCGGAAGTGGTGAACACGATGCAGGGCATTTCGACCAGCTCGCGCAAGATTTCCGAAATCGTGTCGGTGATCGATGGCATCGCCTTCCAGACGAACATCCTGGCGCTGAACGCGGCAGTGGAAGCGGCGCGTGCGGGCGAGCAGGGCAAGGGCTTTGCGGTGGTGGCGGGCGAAGTGCGCTCGCTGGCCCAGCGCAGCGCCCAGGCAGCCAAGGAAATCAAGGGCCTGATCGAAGACTCGGTCACGAAGGTGGGCGCGGGTTCGCAGCAGGTGGAACGCGCGGGCGCGACGATGCAAGAGATCGTGGCATCGGTCAAGCGCGTGACGGACATCATGGGCGAGATCTCGGCGGCGTCCGA
>NZ_JBHFII010000007.1:0-1030 GCF_057334215.1 Achromobacter maghribensis
GAGGAAGATGGTGCGATCCGTATCGAGCAGGTGAGCTGGATGCGGCCCCTGGCGGTCGCCGAGCCGCTGGCCGTGCACATCGGGCTGGAGGTCGAGGAAGACGGACGAATCGGCTACGAGATCTACAGCGGCGAAGGCGAGGCGGTGCAGGTCTACAGCCAGGGCTGGGCGGTGGTCGCGACGCCGGCCGAGGCGCCGACCGTCGATCTGGCGGCACTGCGCGCGCAGTGCGGACGAACGATCAATCGCGCGGATTGTTATGCACGATTTGCGTCGATGGGCTTGGCCTATGGGGCGAGCTTCCAATCGTTGACGCAATTGCAGGTGGGCGAGAACCTGGCGGTGGGGGCACTGCAGTGGCCGGCCCCTGCACCGGCCGATGACGATCCCGTCTATGGCTTGCCACCGAGTTTGCTGGACGGCGCGTTGCAGACGAGCCTCGGTTTGATGCCGGAGGAGGCGGGGCCGACGGTGCCGTTTGCGGTGCAGTCGGTGGAGCAGTGGTTGCCGGTGCCGGTGCCCGCCTATGCGGTGGTGCGGCCGGCGGCCGGAGACAGCGCGGCGGTGCGCAAGCTACAGGTGGAGATCGTCGATCCGCAGGGACGCGTGGCGGTCCGGCTGAGCGGCTTCAGCAGCCGGGCACTGCCCGCTTCGTCGACGATAGACCGGACGGTTGATTCAAGTGAGCTTGTGCCGATGGCGCAAGAGTCGTTCAGACCTGTATCGACGCTTGAAGGCGAACTGATGCTGACGCCGATATGGGAGACGGTCGGCGAAGCCGGGCCAAATGCGTCACCTTCCATGCAGCAGCTGATACAGCTGCATGCCGGCACGCAGACGCCGTTCGCGGGGCCGCCCGCCGTGGCGTGGTCGGTGCGCGACAGCCGCGAGACCTTGGTCGAGGCGCTCAGGCGCGAAGGGCCGCTGCACCACATCGTGTGGCAGGTGCCGGCCGGCGAAGCGGGGGCAGCGGTGATGGCTCTGCGGCTGGTGCAGGCGCTGCTGGCGCTGGAGTACGGCACGCGATCGC
>NZ_JBHFII010000008.1:0-24134 GCF_057334215.1 Achromobacter maghribensis
CCTGCTGCACCTTGCGCACCACTACGCGCCCGAGTGGTTGGCGCCTTTGCCCCGCATCGGCGCCATGCACGCCTGGCTATCGGTATCCGCCAACGAAATCGCAAACAGCCTGCAACCGCTGCGCTTGACCCGCGTCGTGAGCCACGCCGAGGCCGCCCACCACCTGGGCGTGAGCGAGGCGCTGCTCGACATCCCGGGCATGCAAGCCCGCACGGACCGCGTCCTGCGCGGCATGGACAAGCGCCTTTCGGAACACATGTGGCTGGCCGGTGCCGACGCGCCCACCGTGGCCGACATCGCCTGCTACGGCTACGCGGCGCTGGCCGAAGAAGCCGCCATCGACGTCGCCGCCTATCCCGCCATGGCGGCATGGCGCGAACGCATACGGCAGTTGCCGGGATATGTGACGCCAGGCACCTGAACCTGGCGCGCAACGACACAAAACCATTACGACAAGACAAGAGGAAACCACATGGACGCCATACCCGCCGCGCAGCCTGCTGCCCGATCACACAAGAAACCAAACCTGTTCCGGGTCGCCGTCGCGACCGTCATCGGCACCGCCGTGGAGGCCTTCGACTTCCTCGCCTACGGAACCGCCGCGGCCCTGGTTTTCAACAAGATCTTCTTTCCGCAATTCGATCCGGTGACTGGCACGCTGGCGGCCTTTGGCGCGTTCGCCAGCGGCATGCTGGCGCGTCCCATCGGCGGCATCCTGTTCGGCCACTTCGGCGATCGCGTCGGCCGTAAATCCATGCTGACGCTGAGCCTGCTGCTGATGGGCCTGTGCACCGTGCTCATCGGCCTGCTGCCAACCTATGAACAGATCGGCATCTCGGCCGCCGTGCTGCTGGTGGTGCTGCGCATCGGCCAGGGGCTGTCGTTCGGCGGAGAAATGGGCGGCGCCATGCTGATGGCGGTCGAGCATGCGCCGCCAAAGTGGAAGGCGTTCTTCGGCAGCCTGCCGCTGGTGGGCGCGCCCTTGGGCATCCTGCTGTCGGTGGGGTCCTTCGCGCTGGTGACGCGGCTGCCGGAAGAGGACTTCCTGTCCTGGGGCTGGCGCCTGCCGTTCCTGGCCAGCGCCGTACTCATTGTCGTGGGCCTGTTCATCCGCCACGGCATCGACGAATCCCCCGAGTTCGAACGCGTCAAGCGCGAGCGCGCGCAGGCCAGGCAACCGCTGGAAGACAAAATGCCCCTGCGTGAGCTGCTGCGCGCGCACGGCAAATCGCTCTTGCTGTGCATCGGCTGCAAGATTGCCGAAGTCACGCTGATCTACACCTTCTTGGTGTTCTCGGTGTCCTACGCCGTGTCCAAGCTGGGCTTCAGCCGCGCCGACGCGCTGCACGCCTTGCTCTACGGCGCTGGCGTGCTGATGTTCACCATTCCGCTGTTCGGCATGCTGGCCGATCGCATCGGCGCCCGCCGGGTCTGCGGCTGGGGCGGCATGATCCTGGGGCTCATGGCCATTCCCATCTTTCTCGCGGTGGGCAGCGGCTCGCTGCTGGCATACAGCCTTGCCGTCTTCGTCGCCATGGCCTTCAACTACGCGATCATGATCGCTCCTCAGTCCAGCCTCTACAGCGCCCAGTTCCCGGCCGAGCTGCGCTATTCCGGGCTGTCCATCGGGGTCCAGTTCTCGGCGGCCATCGGCGGCGGGCTGGCGCCGCTGATTTCGGCCACGCTGGTCCAGAAGTTCGACAGCATTGTTCCCGTCGGCGTCTACCTGGCGGTTCTGGGTATCGTTGCCGGCACCTCGGCGTTTCTCATGAAGCCCACGCCCCAGGACTTGCGCCGGGGCTGATGCGCCGTACCGGCCGATGAGCGGGCGGCGCGGATCTACGCGCCGCCGCTGGCGCTTCTGGCCGTCTTGCGATACAGCGCGGGCGACATGCCGAAGCGTTCATGGAAACGGCGGATGAAATGGCTGGCGTGCTGAAAACCGCAAGAGGCGGCGATCTCTTTGACCTCGACGTGCGACCGTCGCGGGTCTTCCAGCGCTTCCCTGGCCAGTTGCAGTCGGCGTTCGCGCACATAGCTCGTGTATTGCAGCGAACGCGTCTTGAACAACCGATGCACCCAGCGCGTCGTGACGCGCAGCACGTCCGCCACCGCCTGCACCGACAGCTCCGGATCCGTGATGTGGGCATCGATGTAGCTCGCCAGCACCTGCCAGTTGTCCGCAGGCGCCCGCGCATCGCCCGGTATCTTCTCCAACGCCTGGCTGGTGTATATCGACGCCAGCAGCGCAAGCAGCGCCTGCTCGGCAAACAGCGACGACGTAGGATTGGATTCCACCTTGTCGAAGAACACGTGATGCAGGCAGCGATGGGCGGTCTGCACCATCGGCAAGCCGGCCGCGCCACGTTGCGCGGTGAACTGGGACATCGCCAGGCTGTGCGCGCCGAGCAAGCGCGACAGCGGCCCTTTCACCACCACGATCCGCGAATCGGTGTACATCCGGATGTCGGAGGGCAGTGCGGTCGTGCGGAAAATGATGTCTCCCGGTTCCAGCGGCAGGGTGGCTTCATTCTGGACAATGACGCCATGCCCGGCGATCACGAAGCTCGCCAGGAACTCCGCGTGGTCCAGATCGGCCGCATGCTCGGCGCGGTGGTGCACGCTTATCGGCGTGGACTCCAGGCTGACCACCAGTCCGCCCGCGCGCAGCCGGCAGGCCTGCAATTGCAGCCGGGGCTGTTCCGTCAGCGCCCGGAACTCTCCCGGCAGGACCAGCTTGTCCAGCTCGCGCTCATAGCCGGCGATTTCCTGCGCATAGAACGGCCGGAACTGGGGCGCAAAGTTGAGATCCGCCTCGGAACAGGCGGGCCGGGCGGGTCGATTCACGGTCGGGCTGGCGCTGGGCATGTTCGAAGCTCTCTGTCGGGCCGGCCACCACGGGCCGGGAAGTGCCTGCCGTCCTGTCGCATTGAGTCAACCCGCGTTCGTGATCGGTCAATCGCAGGCCGCAGAGGCGGGCGTGTAATTGAGCCATTATCCCCAAGGAGACCCCATGCTGGAAAAACAAGCCCATGCCGACGCCTTCTTTGCGCGCTCCGCGAACAAGCTCGACTTCGGAAACTGGGACGAGAAGGAAAAAGTGGCGCTAAGCTGCCGCATTCTCGCCAGCGAAGGCCATTCGGAAACCCTGGCCGGCCAGATCACGGTGCGCAACGCCGACGGCACGTTCCTGACCACGCCCATGGCCCGGGCGTTCGACGAAATCGTCCCGTCCTCGGTCATTCGCATCAATGACGACATGGAAGTGCTTGATGGCGGGGGCACGCCCAACCCCGCCGTGCGCTTTCATTTCTGGGTGTATCGCCAGCGCCCCGACGTGCAGTGCATCATCCACACGCACCCGCCGCATGTCTCGACGCTGTCGATGACGGGCCAGCCGCTGGTCGTCGCGCACATGGACGCCACGCCGTTCCACAACGATTGCGCCCATCTGAAGGAATGGCCCGGGCTGCCTATCGCCGATCAGGAAGGCGAGATCATTTCGGCGGCGCTGGGCGACAAGCGCTGCATCCTGCTGGCCAACCATGGCTTCCTGGCCGCCGGATCCTGCGTGGAAGAAGCGCTGTACCTGTCGGTGCTGATCGAACGCGCGGCCCGCAATCAGCTGCTGGCCGCCGCCGCGTACGGCGAAGTGAAACCGGTGAATGACGAGCTGGCCGCCGAATCGCACGACTTTCTACTGAAGCCCAGCATCGTGCGCGCAAGCTTCGCCATGTTCGCGCGTCGCGTCGAACGGCAAATGGCAGCGGACTAGGGCAAACGGGAGACAACAAGCAGCGGATCGTTCAGCGGGGGCCGGCGTACGCGGGAACACACGGACCCTGCGCCGGCGGGAACGTCCGCCAGCCGCGGCCCGGATCCGTGCGGATCACGAGCTCGCGGCGGCAGCGAATCAGGGCTTTTTGAGCAGATCGCGGATTTCGCGCAATAGCGCCACGTCTTCGGGCGTCGCGGCCGGTGCGGCCGGCGCTTCCTCGGCTTTGGCGCGCGCCTTGTAGATGGCCTTGACCATCCAGAAGATCACGAACGCCAACAGCACGAAGTTGATGATGATGGTGACGAAATTACCCCACGCAAAGACGTTTGCGCCGGCCTTGGTCAGGTCGGCATACGTCATGGGGCCGTTGTAGCCGGCGGGCATGGATAGCACCAGGAACTTGTTCGAAAAGTCGACCGAGCCGCCAAGGATGAAGTTGACCAGCGGCATGACGATGTCTTTCACCAGCGAGTCGACGATTCTGCCGAACGCTGCACCGATAATGACACCCACTGCCAAGTCAACCGCATTGCCTTTTACCGCGAAATCTCGGAATTCTTTGACGAAACCAGTCGCTTTGCTCATAAAAGCACTCCCTTCGTGATACGCCCATCAGTGGGCTGGCGCTATAATACGCGGTTGCTATGTTGTTACATATTCCCGCGAACCCGATGCCGCAGAAGTGATGCTACTCGTAGAGCGGGCGCATCAACAAGGATAGGAAGATGAGTCAGGATACGCTGGTGCACGATGATGACGGTGCGGTTGATCCCAACCTGCCACCTGATCCTTCGCGACGTTTCTGGGTTACCACCGCCTGTGCCGTGGGTGGCGTAGCAGGTGTCGCAACGGCATTGCCGCTTGTGAGCACATTTTCTCCCTCTGAAAAGGCCCGCGCGGCCGGGGCCCCTGTAGAAGTGGATATCGGCGACATCCCCGTCGGCACCATGAAGACAGTGGAATGGCGTGGGAAGCCGGTGTGGATCATTCACCGTTCTCCCGAACAGCTCGCCTCCCTGAAAACGCTGGACCCTTTACTGGCCGACCCTGATTCCAAGCGGCCTGGCTTCACTCCCAAATACGCCGAAAACGAGGCTCGTTCGCGCAAGCCCGAGATCTTCGTCTGTGTCGGCATCTGTACGCACCTGGGCTGCTCGCCCACCTCGCACTTCGAAACGGGCGGCGGTGGCGGCATGGGCGCCAATTGGCAAGGCGGATTCCTCTGTCCCTGCCACGGCTCCACGTTCGACTTGGCCGGCCGGGTCTACAAGAACAAGCCCGCCCCCGACAACCTCGAAGTACCGCCTTACCAATATCTCAGCGACACCCGCATCATCGTGGGCGTCGATGAAGACAACAAGGCCTGACGCTCGCGTCGCGCTTTTTTCCCGAATTACGTAAGTAAAACAAATACGCCACGTATTAGAGAAGGAGCCGTTACATGGCTGGCGAGAAAACCGTCGAGACGACAGGCCTGTTGGGCTGGCTGGACCGGCGCTTTCCGGTGACATCCACCTGGAAAGCCCATCTGTCCGAGTACTACGCACCGAAGAATTTCAACTTTTGGTATTTCTTTGGCTCCTTGGCCTTATTGGTCCTGGTGCTGCAGATCGTGACCGGCATTTTCCTGGTCATGCATTACAAGCCGGACGCTGAACGCGCGTTCCAGTCCGTCGAATACATCATGCGCGAGGTCCCATGGGGCTGGCTGGTGCGCTACATGCACTCCACCGGCGCGTCGATGTTCTTCGTCGTCGTGTACCTGCACATGCTGCGCGGGCTGCTTTACGGTTCCTACCGCAAGCCGCGCGAGCTCGTGTGGATCTTCGGCGTGGCGATTTTCCTCTGTCTGATGGCCGAAGCTTTCTTCGGCTACCTGCTCCCGTGGGGCCAGATGTCGTATTGGGGCGCCCAGGTGATCGTGAACCTGTTCGCGGCCATTCCGTTCATCGGCCCTGAACTGTCGATCTGGATCCGCGGCGACTACGTCGTGTCGGACGCCACCCTGAACCGCTTCTTCGCCTTCCACGTCATCGCGATTCCGCTGGTGCTGGTCGGTCTGGTGGCGGCTCACCTGGTGGCGCTGCACGAAGTCGGCTCGAACAACCCGGACGGCATCGAGATCAAGCAGGGGCCGAAAGACAAGTACGGCCGGCCGAAGGATGGCATCCCGTTCCACCCGTTCTACTCGGTGCATGACCTGATGGGCGTGGCGGGCTTCCTGCTCGTGTTCGCCTTCATCGTGTTCTTCGCGCCGGAAATGGGCGGGTACTTCCTGGAGTTCAACAACTTCATCCCCGCCGACTCGCTGAAGACGCCGCCGCACATCGCGCCGGTCTGGTACTTCACGCCGTTCTACTCGATGCTTCGCGCCACCACCGACGAATTCACGTGGGTGCTGGCAGGCGCATCGGTGCTGGGCGCCATTGCGTTGCTCGTCAAGAGCAACCTGAAGGGCATCCTGCGCGTGGCCATCCCCGGCATCCTGATCGTCGTGGCCGTGCTGCTGCGCGTGATCGACGCCAAGTTCTGGGGTGTGGTCGCCATGGGCGGCACGGTTGTCATCCTGTTCTTCCTGCCGTGGCTGGACCATTCGCCGGTCAAGTCGATCCGCTACCGCCCCACGTGGCACAAGTGGATCTACGGCATCTTCATGGTCAACTTCCTGGTGCTTGGCTACATCGGTACGCAGCCGCCCAGTCCGCCGTTGAACATCACGTCGCAAATCGGCACGCTGCTGTACCTGGCATTCTTCTTCCTGATGCCGGTCTGGAGCCGCCTTGGCACGTTCAAGCCCGTGCCCGAGCGCGTTACGTTCCACGCCCACTGAGCCCCACCAGATAACGGACTAACCATGATCAAGAAGCTGATTGGTGCCGTGGCCTTGATGCTCACGTGTACCGCCGCATTCGCCGCCGAAGGCGGGTTCCCGCTCGACAAGGCGCCGTATCGCGTCAACGACATGGCGTCGCTGCAAAACGGCGCCAAGCTGTTCGTCAACTACTGCCTGAACTGTCATAGCGCATCGTCGATGCGCTATAACAAGCTGAAGGACATCGGGCTGACTGACCAGCAAATCAAGGAAAGCCTGCTGTTCACCGGCGAAAAGGTGGGCGACATGATGACTGTCGCCATGTCGCCCAAGGACGCCAAGAAGTGGTTTGGCACGACGCCCCCGGACCTGTCCGTGATCGCGCGCGCCAAATCGGTCAACGCCGGCCCGTCCGGCGCCGACTACATCTACACCTACCTGCGCACTTTCTACCGCGATTCGTCGCGCGCCACCGGTTGGAACAACCTGGTTTTCCCGGCCGTGGGCATGCCCCATGCGCTCTGGGAGCTCCAGGGTCCGCGCGAGCTGACGACCGTGGCCATGCACGAAGTGGAAGTGAAGGACGCCAAGGAAGGCGCACCCAAAACCTGGGAACGCGTCACGACGGTGTACGATGCTCAAGGTTTTTCCACGGTCAAGGCCGAACCGGTAGCTGATTACCACGGCCATGCCACCTTTGATGCCAAATTTAAGGCCGCCAACCCGGCCCAAGTCGCAACATACGACAACGACGTCGCAGACCTGACCGCGTTCATGTCCTGGATGGCCGAGCCCGTCCAGACGTTACGCGTCCGTATCGGCGTCGGTGTCATGTTGTTCCTGCTGTTGTTCTTCCTGGTTACGTGGCGCTTGAACGCTTCGTACTGGAAGCACGTGCGCTAACCGCAACGCCCCGCCAGGCATGAAAGCCGTCCCCCTTTAAAAACAGGGACAGCAGTGGCGGATAGGGCTGTACGCCTATCCCGCCTGGCAATCGGGGCCAGCGCCTGCTAGATTTAGGCGCTGGCCTTTCGTTTTTCATAAAGGACTTACACCATGATGGTGCTCTATTCCGGAACCACGTGTCCGTTTTCGCAACGCTGCCGCTTCGTGTTGTTCGAAAAGGGTATGGATTTCGAGATCCGCGACATCGACCTGTACAACAAGCCCGAAGACATCTCGGTGATGAACCCGTACGGTCAAGTGCCCATTCTGGTCGAACGCGACCTGGTCCTGTACGAGTCGAACATCATCAACGAGTACATCGACGAGCGCTTCCCGCACCCGCAGCTGATGCCCGCCGACCCGGTCATGCGTGCCCGCACCCGTCTGTTCCTCTACAACTTCGAGAAAGAACTGTTCGTTCACGTCTCGACGCTGGAAGACCGCAGCGCCAAGCCGGACGAGAAGAAGCTGGCCCATGCCCGCCAGAACATCCGCGACCGCCTGGCCCAGCTGGCTCCCATGCTGCTGAAGAACAAGTACATGCTGGGTGAAGAATTCTCCATGCTGGACGTGGCCGTGGCTCCGCTCCTGTGGCGCCTGGATCACTACGGCATCGAACTGCCCAAGAACGCGGCCCCGCTGCAAAAGTACGCCGAACGCATCTTCTCGCGTCCGGCCTACATCGAAGCGCTGACGCCTTCGGAAAAAGTGATGCGTCGTTAAGGCTGGTTGTGTGATGGGTGAAACTTCGACCAAACCGTATCTGATCCGCGCGCTGCATGAATGGTGCACCGACAACGGCTACACGCCGTACATCACCGTGCAGGTCGACGAGCACACCATGGTGCCCGTCGCGCATGTCCGTGACGGTCAGATCACACTGAACGTGGGCACGCTGGCCACCAACCGTCTGGTGCTGGGCAATGAATTCATCGAATTCCAGGCCCGCTTCAGCGGCGTGACCGAAAACGTCTACGTTCCCGTCGGCGCCGTCAGCGCCATCTACGCGCGCGAAACCGGCGCCGGCATGGGCTTCGAAGTGCAGCCCTACGAACCGCCGGCGGCGGGTGCGCAAGGCGCGGCGGATGCCGACGCGCCTGAAAGCACCGACGCCGACGTAGCGCCTGGCGACGACGGCGGCGATGACGACGAACCCAAGCGTCCGCGCCTGACCATCGTCAAATAACCGCTGCAACGCGGGGACGGCGCGCCCGGCGCAATGTCCCCGCCATTTCAGACGGATTCCCGCTTTCTGTGCTTGGCAGGATGTTCATCCTGCCCGCACAGGGCGTTTTGCTGCGCGACGTTTACGTGCGCTTCCAAACCGCACAGCGGGGGTGATCCCGTGCAATGGAGAACGCGGTGTGGCAGCGCACATGGGCCGTACACGGCGCCGGCGTTTTTTCATTACAATGCAGTCCCTGCGCGTGCCCTGGCACGCCGTGCCGGTGTAGCTCAGTTGGTAGAGCAGCTCACTTGTAATGAGAAGGTCGAGGGTTCGATTCCTTTCACCGGCACCAGGAATATCGCATCACATCCAGCGAAGTGCATCCCGCAAAATGCGCCCAACAAAATGCGCCCAACAAAAAGCCCAACCGTCCGGTTGGGCTTTTTTGCTTTTACACGGGCTTGAACACGGCCGAGTCCGGCCTCAGGGCAATCAGCCCAGCGGGGGCAGCATGCTGAACAGCAGCACCATGATCAGGCCCACCACGGACACGATCGACTGCACCACCGAGATCGTCTTGGTGGCTTCGCCCATCGTCATGCCGAAGGATTCCTTCACCATCCAGAAACCGGCGTGGTTGGCATAGTTGAAGAACAACGAGCCGCAACCGATCGACAGCGCCAGCAGCGGCAGGTTCAACGTCGGGTCGGCGCCCGCCAGCGGCGCCAGCAGGCCGGCCGCGCCCACGATGCCGACCGTGGCCGAGCCGGTGGACACCGACAGCAGCATGGCGATCAGCCAGCCCAGGATCAACGGCGGAAAGGCGAACTGGTGCGTCAGGTGGACGATGGCGTCGCCGACCTTGGCGCTGGTCAGCACCTGCTGGAAGGCCCCGCCACCGGCGATGATCAGCATGATGCCGGCGATGGGCTTCAGGCTTTGGCCCAGCGCCTCGCGCAGCTTTTCCGCGTCGCCGCGGCGCATGAACACCAGCGTCACGGCGGCAAACAGCACGCCCAGCAACATGGCGACCACCGGGTTGCCCAGGAAGGCAGCCACGTGCAGCCCGCTAGACCCCTTGGGCAGCAGCATTTCGGCCAAGGCATGCACCAGCATCAGCAGCGCGGGAAGCAGCGCCGCCACGATCCCCAGGCCCACGCTGGGCGCGCCGTTGCCGGCGGCGGCTTCGCGGGGGGTGGTGAACTGCTCAAGCAGGGCTTCGTCCGGCCGGGTCGTCATGCGCCGGGCGATGAACGCGCCATACAGCGGGCCGCCGAAGACCATGGCGGGCAGCGCGGCGATGAAGCCGTAGATCATGGTCGGGCCGACGGTGGTCTTCAACGTGGCGATCGCCGTCAGCGGGCCCGGGTGCGGAGGCACCATGCCGTGCATGGCCGCCAGCGCGGAAATCACCGGCACGCCCACATACACGTAGGCAGAGCCTTTGAAGCGCTGCTGGCTCTCCAGCTTGCGCGCCACGCTGAAGATCAGCGGCAGCATCACGACCAGGCCCACTTCGAAGAACATCGGGATGCCGATGACGAACGCCACCAGCGTCATGGCCCATGGAATCATGCGGGGCGACGTGTGGCGCAGGATGGCATTGGCCAGGCGTTCGGTGGTGCCCGAGTCCGCCAGAATCTTGCCCAGCATCGCGCCCAGCGCGATCACCACGCCGACGGCGCCCAGGGTCTTGCCCGCACCGTCGGTCAGGTTCTTGACGATGGCCACGGGCTCCATGCCCGTAGCGAAGCCGACGCCGATGGAAACAATCAGCAGCGCCAGCAGCGGGTGCATGCGGATGCGCGAAACAATCAGCGCGACCAGCACCAGGACGCTCACCAGGGCGGTAAGCAGCAATTGAATGTCGAACGATGACATGTATGAACCCAGAAAAAACGAGAGAGGTCGCGAGCCTTCCGGGTGCCATCATAAGGGATCGACCTTACGGCTTGCCGCGCACGGGGCAGCGGCGGAAAAGCGGGCTGGCGCCTCGATCAGAAGGCGCCAAGAGCCGCCGTCCCATCAATCCGGCTTGATCCCCGCCGCCTTGATGATCGCCGCGTTGCGCTCCAGTTCCGTTTCCACCTTGCGGCGGAACGCGGCCGGGTCCTGGTAGGTGGCGTCAAAGCCCAGGTCCTGCAGCTTGGCGCGCGTGTCCGGTTCCGCCATCACCGCTTCGATCTCCTTGGACATCCGGGCGACGATGGGCGCGGGCGTGCCTTTGGGCATGACGACGCCGAACCACGTTTCGAAGTCGTAGCCGGCCACGCCACCTTCCGCGACGGTAGGCACGTCGGGCACCAGGGGCGAGCGCGCGCGGCCCGTGAGCGCCACGGCGCGGACCTTGCCGGCCTTGATCTGGGGCAGACCCGCCACCAGCGTGTCGATCGACAACGGAATCTGGTTGCCGATCAGGTCGGTCATGGCCGGGGCGCTGCCGCGGTAGGGCACGTGCAGCAACTTGGCGCCGGTACGCTGGGCCAGCGACTCGCCCGCCATGTGGGGGGTGGAGCCGTTGCCGAACGACCCGAAGCTGAGCGGTTGCGCGGCTGATTTCGTCGTGATGTCGGCCACCGTGCCGATGCCGGACTGCGGGTTCGTCAGGATCACGAACGGCGTGCTGCCCGCGACGGCGACGTACTCGTAGCTCTTGATCGGGTCGTAGCTCAGGTTGGGATACAGCAGCGGGTTCGACGTGAACGTCGGGGCGCCGGTGATCATCAATGTGTAGCCGTCGGGCGCGGCGCGGGCGACGGCGGTGGCGCCGATGCCGGTGTTGGCGCCGGGCTTGTTTTCAATGACGACGGTCTGGCCCAGACGCGCGCCCAGCTTCGCGGCGAAGAGGCGGCCGATGACGTCGGTGGACCCGCCGGGCGGGAACGGCACCACCATGGTGATGGGCTTTTCCGGATAGGCCTGTGCCGAAGCCATCAGCGGCGCTGCGGCCAGGACGCACAGCGCAATGGCGCGGGCGACGGTGTGGTTCATTGTTTTCCCCTTGTGTTGTTGGCGTGTTGGTCAGTCAGTGCGGCAGCACGGGCGCCTGGCGCCAGTACTGCGTGGCTTGTTCGAACGCGTGCGCCAGTTGCAGCAGCGCATGTTCCTGGCGATAGCGGCCGACGATCTGGATGCCGACGGGCAGGCCCGCGTCGCTGAAACCGCAGGGCACCGAAATGGCGGGATGGCCGGTCAGCGACAGGTAGTAGCCCGAACGCATCCAGTCGATGTAGTTGTGCATCGGCGTGCCTTCGATGGCGCTTACGGTTTCCTGTTCGACCGGGAACGGCAGCACCTGGCTGACCGGCCCGATCAGGAATTCATGCTGTTGCATGAAGGCGTGCATGCGGGCGAACAGGGCGGCGCGGTCGCGCTCGGCCTGGACGACGGCGGCAGCCGGTTGTTGCAGGCCCAGCTCGATGTTCCAGATGACGCTGTCCTTGAGCAGGTGCCTATGTTCGCGCAGCACCGCTTCGTAGCCCACCGCGAAGGTCTGCCCGCGCAAGGCCTGGAATGCGGCGTCCGCGCCGGTGAAGTCCGGGCACGCCGGTTCGACCTGGGCGCCCAGGTCTGCGAAAACCGGCAGTTGGCGCTCCAGCGCCTGCACCACGGCCGCTTCCACCGGCAGGCCGCCCCACGTCGGCGCGTAGGCGATACGCACGCCTTTGAAATCGCGAGACAGGCTGTCCAGGAAGCGGGCGGGGTCCTGTTCGATGGCCAGCGGGTCGCGCGCATCCGCCCCTGCCGTGGCGGCCAGCAGCAGCGCCACATCGGCCACCGTGCGCGCCATCGGGCCCGCGACGGTCAACGCGTTGTACGGATTGGCCGTGGGCCATTGCGGGACGCGCCCTGGCGACGGACGCAGGCCCACGACATTGCAAAACGAAGCCGGGTTGCGCAGCGATCCGCCCATGTCCGTGCCGTCGGCCAATGGCGCCATGCGGGCGGCCAGCGCGGCGGCGGCCCCGCCGCTGCTGCCGCCGGCCGTCAGACGCAGGTCGTAGGGATTGCGGGTGGCGCCGAATACCGGATTGAACGTCTGCGAACCGGCGCCGAATTCGGGCAGGTTGGTCTTGCCCAGCGTGATGGCGCCGGCCGCGCGTTCGCGGGTGACGATCAGGCTGTCGCGATCAGGCACGAAGTCGCGGTATAGCGGCGACCCGTAGGTGGTTCGCATGCCGGCCGTCAGGAAGGAATCCTTGTGCAGGATCGGCAATCCGTGCAGCAGGCCAAGCGGCTGGCCGGCCGCTTGGCGCTCGTCGGCCAGCAGGGCGCGCGCCAGCGCGCCTTCGGCGTCCAGGGTGACCACGGCATTCACGTGGGGGTTGCAGGCATCGATGCGCGCCAGGTGCGCGGCCGTTACGTCGCGGGCGCTGACATGGCCGGCGGCGATGTCGGCCCGCAAGGCCACGGCGGTCATGTCGCATAAGGAGGAATTCTGAGTCATGTGCAGCCGCAATGTATTGCTATGCGATATAAAGTATTGAATAATCAACTTTATAGTGGGTATTCCGCCCCCGGACAATTCGGGGAAACTAGCGCTGCCCATGACGCCACCCGCATCCGCCCCCTTGCGCCGCCCCGGCCTGGAGCCCCATGACGACACGCCCGACCCCCGTTGCCGCTACCCCCCTGGCGGACGCCGACGATCCCTTGTTCGTCGCGTCGCTGGAAAAAGGCATGCGGGTGCTGGACGCGTTCGGCGACGCCTCGGACTCGCTGGGCCTGACCGATATCGCCACGCTCACGGGCCTGGGGAAAAGCGCGGCGCAGCGCTTCATCCATACGTGGGAGCGCCTGGGCTACCTGGTCAAGGACGCGTCATCGCGCCGCTATCGGCTGGGGCCGCGCGTCGTGGAATTGGGCTACTACTTTCTGCGCAGCGACCGGCTGGTCTCCATGGCCGCGCCACATCTGGTGGCGTTGCGCGACCGTTGCGGCCTGGCCGTGCACATGAGCGTGCTGGCCGGCGGCGACATGATCTATCTGCTGCGCCTGCCCAGCCGGCAAATGACGCTGGCCGAAATGCTGCCGGGACGCCGCATGCCCGCCTGGTGCAACAGCGGCGGACGCATGCTGCTGACGCCACAGGACGACGACGCCATCCGCCAGGCGCTGCTGCGCGCGCCGCCGCGCGCGTTCACGCCGCGCACGGTCGTGGACCCGGACGCGCTGCTGGCGCTGGTGCGCCAGGCGCGCGAAGACGGCTACGCGCTGACCGAAGATCAAGTGCTGCAGAACCAGGTGGGCGCGGCCGTGCTGCTGCGCGATGCGCGCGGCCAGCCGCTGGCGGCGATCAGCGTCAGCGCGCCGCGCAACGACTATCCCGCTGACCGCTTGTTGCGCGACATCGTGCCGCAGTTGTTCCGCACGGCGCAGGCGATCCAGCACGCCTGACCGAAATTTTTCAGGCTGTTTTGCATTCTTCCGATTTTTTGTGCATAATTCGGCCCCTCTACCTGTTCCCCGATAGCTCAGTCGGTAGAGCGACGGACTGTTAATCCGCAGGTCGCTGGTTCGAGCCCAGCTCGGGGAGCCAAGAATTCAGCCGTGCAATGTTCGTCCGCACCGCTAGCAAGACAAGCAGTATCTGCAATACCCGCAGTACCCTTAAAAAAGCCCGCAACCTGTTTGCGGGCTTTTTGCATTGCGGCCCACGACCGACCCACAAGCGACCCATGACCAACCCACAACCGGCCCACAACGCGTAGGATGACGCGCATCCCGTTCCGACGCGCTTCGCCATCCGCCCCATGCGTTCCACGCGATCCCTGCCTGCCCTGGTTTCCCTGCGCGCCTTCGAAGCGGCGGCGCGGCGCTTGAGCTTTTCGCTGGCGGCTCAAGAACTTTTCGTCACGCAGAGCGCGATCAGCCATCACATCCAGCGGCTGGAAAGCGAACTGGGCGTGGCGCTGTTTGAACGGCGCACGCGGGCCGTGGCGCTGACGCCTGCCGGGCAGGCCTATTACGAACACGTGCATGCCGCCTTTGAACTGCTGCGCCAGGGCACCGACGACATCCGCGCGCCGGCCACGGCCCGCGCCACGCTGAAGGTCGGCTTGCTGGCGTCGTTCGCCACGCGCTGGCTGGCGCCGCGCCTGCCGGCGTTCGCCGCCGCGCATCCAGGCATTGATCTGCAACTGCAAACCGACATCGGCCTGGCCGATGTCGCGGGCGGCGAAGTGGACGTGGCGATCCGCTACGGCCGCGGCGGCTGGCCGGGCGTCGCCTCGCGGCTGCTGATGGCTGAACGGCTGTCCGTCGTGTGCGCGCCCGCCTTGATCGCTGGCCGCAAGCGCCCCCGCACGGCGAACGACTTGCTGCGCCACCCGCTGCTCGCCTCGCATGCCAGGCAGCCCTTTGAATGGGACGCCTGGTCACGGCGCTTCGGCATGGATCTGGGCCGCGCCCAGACGGTGCGCCTGCACGACTACAACATCGTCGTCGAAGCCGCGCTGGCTGGCCAGGGCCTGGCCATGGGCCGGCACCGGCTGATCGCCCCGCACCTGGCCAGCGGCGCGCTGGTGGACGCACTGCCCGGCACGGTGCTGGAAGATCCCCGCATCGGCTGGTGGTTCGTGGCCCCCCGCGGCGCGCTGACACCCTTGGCGCAAGCGTGCCACGACTGGCTGGCTGCCTCGGCGGAGGCAGACGCAGACCCAGAGGCAGGCGCAGGCGCTGGTGCAGACCCGGACAATCGCCACACGCATTAGTTTTACTCATGCGTATAAGGCAAGAATTGATTGGTCACGCGCCGCCGTGCCCGATAGCATCGAAGTTCGCACTTTTCGCTAACCCCTTTTGCAGGTGAATCAACATGACCCGCACCATCTCCGGCCGCGTGGCCGAACTGGGCTATACCCTGGAAGCCGCCGCCGCTCCCGCCGCCAACTACGTGCCGTTCGTCCTGGAGGGCAACCTGCTCACCATCTCGGGCCAGATCTCGCGCCAGGACGGCAAGCCGCGCTATCTGGGCCAGCTGGGCAATCAAGTCTCCGACGCCGATGGCGTCGAAGCCGCCAAGCTGTCGGGCCTGGGCATCCTGTCGCAAATCGCCGCCGCCACCGGCGACCGCCTGGACCGCGTGGCACGCGTTGTGCGCCTGGGCGTCTTCGTGGCCAGCACGCCCGACTTCAACCGCCAGAGCGCCATCGCCAACGGCGCGTCGGACCTGATGGTGGCCGTGTTCGGCGACGCCGGCCGCCATGCGCGCAGCGCCGTCGGCGTGGCGTCCCTGCCGCAAGGCGTCTCCGTGGAAATCGAAGCCGTCATCGCCTTGACGCCCGCCTGAGCGCCCTTGCCATGCCCGCCCCTCTGACCCCAGACGCCATCCAGGCGCTGCGCGCTCGCACGCCTGGCGCGCACGCCAGCATCCACTTCAACCACGCCGGGTCGTCGCTGCCCTCGTCGGGCACGCTGGAAGCGATTCAAGCGCATCTGCTACGCGAAGCGGCGCAGGGCCCGATGGAGGCAGGCGTGGCCTCGCGCGCGCTGACCGAAAGCGCCCGCACGCTGTCGGCGCGGCTACTGAATGCACAACCGGAAGAGATCGCCCTGACCACCGGCAACTCTCCCGGCTGGGGCGCCGCCTTCGCGGCGCTTGCGCCCTGGCGGCCCGGCGACCGCATCCTGGTCGGCCGCCATGAATGGGGCGGCAACCTGGCAGCCATGCGGCTACGCGCGGAGCGCGCCGGCGCGGTGCTGGAAACCATCCCGTCGGACGATACCGGCTGCGTGGACGCCGACGCGCTGGCCGCCATGCTTGACGAGCGCGTGCGCCTGATCGCGCTGACCTGGCTGCCCGCCAACGGCGGCCTGATCAACCCGGCCGCCGCCATCGGACGCGTGGCGCGGCAGCACGGCATCCCGTATTTCGTGGATGCGGCGCAAGCAGTAGGCCAACTGCCCATCGATGTGGCGGAGATCGGCTGCGATGTCTTGAGCGGTGCCGGCCGCAAGGCCTTGCGCGGGCCGCGCGGCACGGGCCTGCTGTATGTGCGGCGGGATTTCCTGGACCAGCTCACGCCCGCTTTCGTGGATACCCATTCGGCCCCGTTGGGCGACGACGACCAGCCCCGATTGCGCGCCGACGCCGCCCGGCTGGAATCCGCCGAAAACTCGCTAGCGTTGCGCTGTGGCCTGGCCCATGCCTTGCAGGAAGCGCTGGACATCGGCCTTGCGGCCATCCGCGCCACCATCGATGCAAACGCCCGATTGCTGCGCGCTGAACTCGCGGCCATTCCAGGCATCACGGTGCTGGACCAAGGCCGGGAATTGTCGGGCCTGGTGTCCTTCAATGTGGCGGGTCAGGACGCAACCGCCGTGCAACGCGCGCTGGCGGCACAGGGCATCACCATTGGCAGCAACGGGGTGCCGTACACGCCACTGGACATGCGGGCGCGCGGCCTGACCCAGATCGCGCGCGCCTCGGTCAGCTATCTGACCAGTGATGACGAAATATCCCGATTGCTGGACGGGCTGCGGCAACTGGTGCGATAGCCGGCGGCACAAGCCTCAAGCCGCCGCGCGGCGCATGAACGGCGTCCATTTCGTGAAAACCAGCAGGTTGCCGACCATCACCAGCGCCAGGCCGGCGAAGGTGGCCGGCGTCCACTGGTAGCCCTCGGCCACCGTCGACACGCTTAGCGCCACCACGGGGAACAGCACCGTGCAATACGCGGCACGGGCGGGTCCCATGCGGCCCACCAGCGTCAGATAGGCCGTGAAACCGATCACCGATCCCGGAATGGCCAGATAGAGCAGGGCGCCGGCATAGGACGGCGACGGGTCGAACTGGAATGGCAGGCCCGCCGCCACACACCCCGCCAGCAGGATAGCGGCGCCATACAGCATGCTGTAGGCGTTGCCCGTCAGCGGCCGGATGCCGGCGCGCTGCTGCAGCGACGACAGCATGTTGCCGGTGGAAAAGCAAAAGGTGCCCAGCAGCGCGAAGCCCAGGCCCAACAGCGTTTCGTGGCTGGCCTGCTGGCTGGCAAGCTCGGGCCAGAACAGCAGCACCAGCCCCGAAAACCCGAATGCCCCGGCCAGCATCACACGCGACGCGACGCGGGTGCCGAACCACAGGCGGGCGTTCAACGCGTTCCACAGCGTCGCGGCGGAAAACACCACCGACACCAGCCCACTGGGGATCCACTGCGTGGCGGTGTAGAAGCACAGGAAATTCAGGCAAAACAGGCACAGACCCTGGCCCACGCAGAGCCAATGGCCGCGCCGGTCCATCTTCTGCAATTTACGGGTCAGCAGCAAAGCGGCGAACAGCACCAGGCCCGCCAGCGCGAAGCGGTAGAAGATGGATACGGGAATGGCCACCACGCCCAGTTGCAGCTTGATGGCGATCCAGGTGGTGCCCCAGATGACGACGGTCAGGAAATACAGGAAGAGATTCACGATGCGATGCGCAGCAAAAAAGGAAGGCGGGGCGGGCCCGCCGGACGGCCGATCCGTTCGCCGCGAGTGTGCGCCGCCGCGGCAGACCGGAATTGCCGGTTCTTGCGGTTTTTGCAGGGTCGCGTGCGCGGCGCGCGCGAGATCGCAGTAGCATTTCAGTTCTATGGGCACTATCGCGTCGGCCCCCGCCGACTTCTCCGTCTTCCGCACCCTGTCGCGCTCCACCGCCACGCTGGAGCGCGCCGCGCCGCTGGGCGAAGGGATCGCCATTTCGCAATGGGCCCGCAGCGCCAATGAAACGCTGGGTTACGACATGCCCGGCCATCACACGCTGTCCTTGTACCTGCACGGTGGCGACAAGTCGTTCCGGGTCGGCCACGACACGCTGCACGGCGGCGCCGGCAAGTTCTGCGTGCTGCCGGCCGAACACTATTCGCGCTGGTGCATGAACGACACGGTCCATTTCCTGCACCTGTACATCGCGCCGGAGCGGCTGGCGCGCGAGGCCGTCATGCGGCTGGACTGCGAACCCCGCACGCTGGAACTGCGCGACCGCACCTACATCCAGGACGATTCCCTGATTGACGTGTGCCGCCAGTTGCTGGGCACCGACTGGGCGCAGCCGGCGGACCGGCTGGCGGCCAGCAGCGCCGCCGAAACCGTGCTGCATCACTTGCTGAACCAGGGCGTGGCCCGCAAGACCGTGCAACCCGTCCGTGGCGGCCTCGCGCCCGTCGTGCGCCGGCGCATCATGGACTACGTGGACGCGCACTTGCACGAACCCCTGACGCTGGACCAGCTGGCCGGAATCGCCGCGCTGTCCACCTACCATTTCGCCCGCATGTTCCACACCTCGTTCGGCGAACCGCCGCACGCCTGGGTGCGAGGACGCCGCCTGGCGCACGCCCGCAGCCTGCTGGCGGCCGGCAAAGGCGATCTGGCCGGCATCGCGCAGGCCAGCGGCTTCGGCAACGCCAGCCACTTGTCCCGGGTGTTCCGCGACGCCGTCGGCGTCACGCCCGGCCAGTACCGCAACGCGCGCCGCCAGCACTGAACACGACGCAGTCCGGCCCCGTTTCCCGACCCGCGCGTCTACAATGGCGCATCGCCCTTAGCGGCCTGACACCGCGGTCCGACCGCGCTTGCCCACGACGCGATGCCGCCTTCGCCCTCTCGCGATTCCGAACCCCTGGCCGGCCCGGCCGCCCCGCGCCCGCTGCGCGCGCATTGGCTGGCCGAACTCATCCGCCTGCGTGAAACCCATTGGGGCCCGCTGGACGATGCCGACGCCGTCCGGCGCGTGCGGCAGCTGGATACCGATCTGCCCTCGCGCATCCTGGCCCGCGCCGACCTGCTGGCGCAACGCGAAAACCTCACCCCGATGGTCGATGCCTGGCGCCGCAGCGCGCGCGGCATCCTGGCCGTGCTGTTCGTCCTGGCCCTGTTGTCCGGCATCGGCGTGGCCCTGGGCGCGCTGGGCGATGGGTCGCGCCCCGTCAACGTGCTCTGGGCGCTGGGCGCCTTGCTCGGCCTGCACGCATTGACCTTCCTGCTGTGGCTGGCCAGCTTTCTGCTCAGGCCGTCGGCCGTGACCGGTTTGGGCCGTCTTTGGCTGTGGGCCACCCGCAAGCTGTCGCGCGGTCCCGACGGCGCGCTGGTGCCGCAGGCCCTCCTGAACCTTCTGGCGCGCGCAGGCGCGTTGCGCTGGCTCTTCGGCGCCATCAGCCATCTGTTGTGGCTGACGGCGCTATGCGCCGCGCTGGCCGCCTTGCTGGCGGTGCTGTCCACCGCCAGTTACCGTTTCATCTGGGCCACCACGCTCCTGGCGCCCGACACCTTCGTGGGGCTGACGCAGGCCATCGGCTGGCTACCCGCGCACCTGGGCTTTCCGATGCCAGACGCCGCCATCATCCGCGCCAGCGACGGCGCGCAGACGCTGTCCCCGGACGCGCAGGTGCAGTGGTCGCTGTGGCTGATCGGCGTGCTGGTGGTCTACGGCATCCTGCCGCGCCTGCTGGCGGGCGCGCTGTGCGTGGCCGCCGCGCTGCGGGCCCTGCGCCATTTGCGCGTCGACCCCATGCTTGCCGGCTTTTCGCCGCTACGCGACCGCCTCGAGCCCCCGGCGCAATCCACTGGCATCGACCGTCCCGTGGACCCGCTGCACGAACCCCGCGTGCGTGGGCCCGCGCTGGCCGGGCTGGCCGGACAACCCGTGATGCTGGGCCTGGAATTGCCCGCCGACCTGGCTTGGCCGCCTGCCGGCGTGCCCGACGGCATCCGGCTGGCCGGCAACCTGGACACGCGGGAAGAACGCAACCGCGTGCTGGACGCGCTGGCCCAGGCCGCGGCGTCGCGCCTGCTGATCGCCTGCGATGCCCGCCAGACGCCTGATCGCGGCACCCTGTCGCTGATCGCGGAACTATCCGCGCACGCGCAAACCACCGGCGTCTGGCTCATCACCCCCCCGTCCCCGGACGAGGCCTCCGGCGCCGGCACGCGCGCCGCCTTGTGGCGCGAACGGCTGCTGGCCCTGGGCCTGGCCGCCGACGCCATCCTGCAATCCCCCGCCGCGCCCCTGGCGTGGCTGGAGTCCGGCCATGGCTGACGGCGTCATCAAGATCGCGGTGGTGGGCCACACCAACACCGGCAAGACCTCGCTGCTGCGCACCCTCACGCGGGACACCGCGTTCGGCCAGGTGGCCGATAGCCCCGGCACCACCCGCCACGTCGAAGGCGCGCGCCTGCGCCTGGAAGGCCGCGCCGTGCTGGAATGGTTCGACACCCCGGGAATGGAAGACAGCATCGCCCTTCTGGAATACCTGGAGCGGCTGGACGGCCCCGACGAACGGCTGGACGGGCCGGCGCGCATCCGCCGCTTCCTGGACACGCCCGAAGCCCATGGCCGCTACGAGCAGGAAGCCCGCGTCCTGACGAAGATGCTGGACTGCGATGCCGCCCTGTACGTGATCGACGCGCGCGATCCCGTGCTGGGCAAGCATCGCGACGAACTCTCCATCCTGGCCGCCTGCGGCCGCCCCTTGCTGCCAGTGCTGAATTTCGTGAACGCGCCCGCCCACCGCGCCGACGAGTGGCGTGGCGCGATGGCGCGGCTGGGTCTGCATGCGGTGGTGGAATTCGACACGGTCGCGCCGCCGCTCGATGGCGAACAGCAGCTGTACAGCAAACTTGGGGTGCTGCTGGACCGGCACGCGGACGCACTGGCCCGATTGGCCGACAGCCTGTCTCTGCAACGCCGCGAACGCCACGCCGCCGCCTACGAATTGCTGGCCGATCTGCTGGTCGACGTCGCGGCATTGCGCTTGTCCAGCGCCAGCGACGAGCCCGCGCTTGCCGCCGCGTCGAACCAGTTGCGCGATCAAGTCCGGCAACGCGAACAGACCTGCGTGAACGCCTTACTGGCGCTTTATAACTTCCGTCCGTCTGATTTTTCGGACGACACGCTGCCCCTGCAAGGCGAACGTTGGGGCATGGACCTGTTCCATCCTCAGGCGCTGAAAGACATGGGCGTGCAGGTTGGCATGGGCGCCGCCGCCGGCGCGATGGCGGGCGCCGCGGTCGACCTGTTCAGCGCGGGCCTCAGCCTGGGTACCGGCATGCTGATCGGCGCGGCGGCCGGCGGGCTCTGGCAAGGCGTCGAAAAGCTGGGCAAGCGCGTCGCCGGCAAACTGCGCGGCTGGCGCGAGATCAGCGTGGACGATGCCGTGCTGCGCTTGCTGGCCCTGCGCCAGCGGCAATTGATCGATGCCCTGGAACGCCGCGGCCACGCCGCGCGCGAGCCATTGAAACTCGCCCTTCCGGATGACGCAGCCTGGCAAAAAGGGCCGTTGCCCGACGCGCTGAAAGAAGCGCGCAGCCGCCCCGAATGGTCGGCGCTGGGCAAGCACTATGAAGACAGCGACCGCAGGAAGCGGATCGTCCACGAGTTGGCGAAAACCCTTGCCGCCACGCCTCGGCCGGATGCATGAATCCGCCGCTGCCCACGCCGTCAAACGCACCATTCAACGCCGACGGCAAGCGCGGACTAACCCCAATCCAAACCGATTGACGCTTAAACGAATCGATCTATAAGATTCGATCTGCATCGGCGCGGTCCGTCCCCGCCATGACATTCACAAGGGGTTGGGTCTATCGTGAAGTCGAAGTCTTCGGCAGTGATTCCCGGCATCGCCCTCCACGACGCGTGCGCAGTCCGCGCCACGCGCCTTCTGGCCCCACGCCGTCTTTCGTCGTAAGCAGCAACGCCATGCCCCGGATCCCGAAGGGGCCGGGGCCCTGTCACTTCTGTCGCGCGATCCGCGCACCACACGGAGCATGAGGGCTATGCGTACTTTTCCCCACCTGAAGCAAGCTGCGCTCGCGGCCGCCGTTGCGGCATCGCTGGCATTCAGCGCCGGCGCGGCCGCCAAGACGTTCAACTGGTCTTATCAAGGCGACGCCACGTCGATGGACCCGATGGCCCTGAACGAGACCTTCACACTGGGCTTCCAAGGCAATATCTACGAGACCCTGGCCGGTTACGACGGCAATCTGAAACTCACCCCGTTGCTGGCCGAAAGCTGGGAAAACCCCGAACCCACCAAATGGGTGTTCAAGCTGCGAAAAGGCGTCAAGTTCCACGACGGTTCGCCTTTCACGGCGGACGACGTGATCTTTTCCTGGAAGCGCAGCCTGACGCCTGGCTCCGACATGAAGGGCTACGGCGCCAAGGCTTCCGACATCAAGAAGGTGGACGACTACACCATTGAAGTCACCACCCCCACGCCCAACCCCATCCTGCCGCGGGAATGGGTGTTCCTGTACATCATGAGCAAGACGTGGGCCGAAAAGAACAAGACCACCGAGGCCACCAACGTCAAGGGCGACAACCAGGGCAACTACGCCAACCTGAACGCCAACGGCACCGGCCCCTTCATGCTGGTCTCGCGCCAGCCCGACGTGAAGACCGTGCTCAAGCGCTATGACGGGTACTGGAACAAGGACATCAAGACCAACGTCGACGAAGTCATCTTCCAGCCGATCACGCAGGAAGCCACGCGCGTAGCCGCGCTGATCTCCGGTGAAATGGACCTGGTGCAGCCCGTTCCCGTTCAGGACTGGAAGCGTCTTGAAGACGCCAAGGGCGTGAAACCGCTGACGGCGCCGGAAGCGCGCGCCATCTTCATCGGCATGGACCAGGACCGCGACGAACTGCTGTTCTCGGACGTGAAGGGCAAGAACCCCTTCAAGGACGCGAAGGTGCGCGAAGCGGTCGTGCTGGCCGTCGACACCAAGGCCATCAACGAGAAAATCATGCGCGGCGCGGCCAAGCCGCTGGGCTCGCTGGTGGCCACCGCCATCAACGGCTATGCCGATTCCTATGGCGCGCCGTACAAGCCCGATCCCGAACGCGCCAAGAAATTGCTGGCTGAAGCGGGCTACCCGAAGGGCTTCACGGTCACGATGGACTGCCCGAACGACCGCTACGTCAACGACGAAAAGGTCTGCCAGGCGGTCGCCGGCATGCTGGCCCGCGTGGGCATCAAGATCAACCTGCTGGCGCAGACCAAGTCCAAGTACTTCGGCAAGATCCTGCTGCAGGCGGGCAACCAGACCAGCATGTACATGCTGGGATGGACGCCCAGCTCCACCGACGCGCACAACGCGCTGCTGAACCTGGCGGCCTGCCGTGACGCGAAGACAGCCGCCGGCCAGTTCAACCTGGGCGGCTACTGCAACAAGAAGGTCGACGACCTGACCAACAAGATCGGCGTTGAAACCGATCAGACAAAGCGCAATGCCATGATCAAGGAAGCCTTCGAGATCGTGCGGACGGACTTCGGCTATCTGCCGCTGCACCAGCAGCCGATGTCGTGGGGCGTGAAGGACAACATCAAGGTCATCCAGCGCGCCGACGACGTGCTGGACCTGCGCGACGTGGTATTGCCGTAACCCGTTACCGTAACCCTGCCTTGATTTCCTGACGATGTGAGCCCCGGATGGCGCAGGCCGTCCGGGCGCGCCCC
>NZ_JBHFII010000008.1:24182-29366 GCF_057334215.1 Achromobacter maghribensis
GGCCGCGCCCGGCCCAGCCCCGATTCCCGCCATCAACGGAAACGCGGCCCGGCGTTATTTGCAAACGAGGGCACCCGATAATGCTTTCCTTTATTGCGCAACGGCTTATCCAGTCGGTGCTGGTGATGTTGACGGTGGCGCTGATCGCGTTCTCCATGTTCCGCTATGTGGGCGACCCCATCGCCAGCATGGTCGGCCAGGACACCACGCCTGAACAACGCGCGCAGCTGCGCGTCGAGCTTGGCCTGGACGATCCCTTCGTGGTGCAGTTCGCCCGTTTTGTCGGCAATGCCGCGCAGGGCGATTTCGGCATCTCGTACCGCCAGCGCCGTCCCGTCAGCGAACTGCTCGAAGAGCGCATGCCCGCCACGCTGGAACTGTCGTTCGTGTCCGCCGTGATGGCGTTGGCGCTAGGCATCCCGATGGGCATCTACACCGCGCTCAAGCGGCACGGCGTGCTGTCCAAGGCCTTCATGGCGATTTCGCTGGCCGGCATCTCGCTACCCACGTTCCTGATCGGCATCCTGCTCATCCTGGTCTTCGGCGTGCAGCTGCGATGGCTGCCCAGCTTCGGGCGCGGCGATGTCGTCAGCCTGGGGGGGTGGACGACCGGCTTTTTAACCAAGTCGGGATGGCTGGCGCTGATCATGCCGGCCATCACGCTGGCCCTGTTCCAGATGACGCTGATCATGCGCCTGGTGCGCGCCGAGATGCTGGAGGTGCTGCGCGCCGACTTCATCAAGTTCGCGCGCGCCCGCGGCCTGCCCGAACGGCTGATCAATTTCCGCCACGCCTTGAAGAACACGATGGTGCCCGTCATCACCATCACCGGGCTGCAACTGGGGTCGATCATCGCGTTCGCCATCATCACCGAAACGGTGTTCCAGTGGCCCGGCATGGGGCTGTTGTTCATCCAGGCCATCAGCATGGTGGACATTCCCGTGATGGCCGCCTACCTAGTGCTGATCGCGTTCATGTTCGTTGTCATCAATCTGGTCGTCGACCTGCTGTACTTCGCCGTGGACCCGCGTCTGCGCGTGCAGAGCAAATGAAAAGTTGCCCCCACGCCGCGCCTTCGGCTTGCTGCCCCCCGAGGGGGCGCTTTTTACCTTGGGACGGCCCGGCGGTAAAAAAATGCCCCCACACCGCGCCTTCGGCTTGCTGCCCCCCAAGGGGGCGCTTTTTACCTTGGGACGGCCCTACGGTAAAAAAGGAAATCACATGATTGCTCGCATCACCCCATTGTTTGCGCGCGCCGCCGACAGCGACCTCTGGCACAGCTTCAAGCGATCGCCCGGCGCCATCATCGCCGCCGCCGTCACGCTGGCCATCCTGCTGGGCGCGCTGTTCGCGCCGATCATCGCGCCGCACAATCCCTTTGACCTGGCGTCGCTCAGCATCATGGACGCCAACACGCCACCGGCCTGGGAAGAAGGCGGCAGTCCCGACTTCCTGCTGGGCACCGACGATCAGGGCCGCGACATCCTGTCGGCCGTGCTGTACGGCTCGCGCGTGTCGTTGCTGGTCGGTTTCGCCTCGGTGCTGTTCTCGATGGTGCTGGGCGTCACGCTTGGCCTCATCAGCGGCTACGCCGGCGGCCGCATCGACAGCTTCATCATGCGCATCGCGGACGTGCAACTGTCGTTTCCCGCCATCCTGGTCGCGCTGCTGATCGATGGCGTGGCGCGCGGCGTCTTGCCGCGCGACATGCATGACCAGCTGGCGTTGTACGTGCTGATCTTCGCCATCGGCATTTCGGGCTGGGTGCAATACGCCCGCACCGTACGCGGTTCCACGCTGGTGGAACGCAACAAGGAATACGTGCAGGCCGCCCGTCTCATCGGCATCGGCCCCATCACCATCCTGCGCCGCCACATCCTGCCCAACGTCATGGGACCCGTGCTGGTCATCGCCACCATCCACCTGGCGATCGCCATCATCACCGAGGCCACCCTGTCGTTCCTGGGCGTCGGCGTGCCGGTCACGTCGCCATCACTGGGCACGCTGATTCGCATCGGCAACAGCTACCTGTTCTCGGGCATGTGGTGGATATCGATCTTCCCCGGCATTGCGCTGGTGGCGCTGGTGCTATCGGTCAACCTGCTGGGCGACTGGCTGCGCGACGCGCTCAACCCCAAGCTGCGCTGAGGACGTCATGGCCCTGTTGAACATTGAAGACATCCGTATTGAATTTCCCAGCCGCCGCGGCACGCTGGTGGCAGTGGACGGCGTATCGCTGTCGCTGGAAAAAGGCGAAATCCTGGGCGTGGTGGGCGAATCCGGCGCGGGCAAATCCACCATCGGCAACGCAGTGATCGGCTTGCTGGAAGCACCCGGACGGCTGGCCGGCGGGTCGGTGCTGCTGAACGGCGAACGCATCGACACGCTGACACCGGCGCAGAAACGCAAAGTGCGAGGACGCCGCATCGGCATGATCTTCCAGGATCCGCTGACATCGCTGGACCCCTTGCAGACAGTGGAAAGCCAGTTGGTCGAGACCATGCAGGTGCACCTGAACCTGTCGCATGCCGAAGCCAAAAAACGCGCGGTGCAGTTGCTGGTGCAGGTCGGCATCGACCAGCCCGAGCTGCGCGTGCAGCAATACCCGCACCAGTTCTCGGGTGGCATGCGGCAACGCGTGGTGATCGCGCTGGCGCTGTGCTGCGAGCCCGAGGTGATCATCGCCGACGAGCCCACCACCGCGCTGGACGTCTCCATCCAGGCACAGATCCTCGCGCTCTTGAAAAAGCTGTGCCGCGAGGAACAGGTCGGCATGATCATCATCACGCACGACATGGGCGTGATCGCGGACGTGACCGACCGCGTGGCGGTGCTGTACCACGGCAAGCTCGTGGAACAAGGCCCCACCGCCAAGATCCTGGGCGATCCCGACCACCCCTATACCCGCAGCCTGATCTCGGCCGTGCCACGCCCGGACATCAAGCTCAAACGCTTTCCGCTGGTCACCTACATCGAAGACGTGAAGACGCCGTCGCAACCGCTCGACCTGGCCACACACTGGCTGGGTCAACGGCGCGACTTCGGTGCGAACGCGGGCGCGAACAGCGGCGGACCGCTGGTGCAGGTGCGCGACCTTTCCATGCGTTTCGTGCTCAAGAGCGCGCTCTTCAAACGCAACCAGCGCACGCTGGATGCGGTCAAGCGCGTGAACTTTTCCATTGGCGAAGGCGAGGTCTTCGGACTGGTGGGCGAATCCGGTTCCGGAAAATCCACCGTGGCGCGGTTGATCTCGGGGCTGTACACACCTTCGGAGGGGTCCGTTACGTTCGGCGGGACCGATCTGACCGCGCTCAAGGGCGAAAAGCAGCTCAACCCGTTCCGGCGCCAGATCCAGATGATCTTCCAGGATCCGTTCTCGTCGCTCAACCCGCGCATGCGCGTGCTGGACATCGTGGCCGAGCCCATCCGCTTTCACAAGCTGGCCGCAAGCGAAGCCGAAGCGCGCCGCATCGTGGCCGATCTGCTGGACGTGGTGGGCCTGGGCGACCGCGCAGCCGAGCGCTTCCCGCACGAATTCTCGGGCGGGCAGCGCCAGCGCATCTGCATCGCCCGCGCGCTGGCCACGCGACCACGCTTCCTGATTTGCGACGAACCCACGTCCGCGCTTGACGTGTCCATCCAGGCGCAGATCCTGAACCTGTTGAAAGACCTGCAGGAAGAGCTGGGGCTGACCATGCTGTTCATCAGCCATGACCTGCCCGTGATCCGCCAGATGTGCGACCGCGTCGGCGTGATGCGCTACGGCGAACTGCTGGAAGTGGCCGAAACGGAAAGCCTGTTCGACCATCCGCAACACCCCTACAGCCAACACCTGCTGGGATTGATGCCCCGCCTGCAATCGATGTCCCGCGAGGGACTGGACGTGGTGGAAGGTTGACTCCCGAGCGCAACCGGAGCAAGACATGACGGCGACACGACAGACCCTCTTCATCGGCGGACAGGTATTCGACGGCGAGGGCAAGATGCGGCAAGGCCACGGCGTGCTGGTCGAAGGCCAGCGGGTGGCGCGCGTGGCGCCGGCGGGCGAATTCGAAGGCTACGCCGGCGCGCGGGTCAACACCGCCGGCATGACGCTGATGCCCAGCCTGGCGGATTGCCATGTCCACCTGGTCTACACCGGCGGCGCCGACCCCAACGCGCAACTAAGCAAGCAAGGCCCCGCCCAGATCACGCTGACCGCGCTGGAGAACGCCCAGGCCAGCCTGCGCGGCGGCGTCACGGCGCTGCGTGACTGCGGGGGCAAGGACTATCTGGAATTCGGCGTGCGTGACGCGATCGCGCGCGGCGTGTTCCCCGGCCCCACCATCAAGGCGTCGGGCCGCATCATCTGCATGACCGGCGGGCACGGCAACCGCATCGGCCGCATCGCCGACGGCTGTGAAGACGTGATCAAAGCCGTGCGCGAACAGGTGCATGCCGGCTGCGATCTGGTGAAGATCATGGCGACCGGCGGCGTCATGACGCCCGGTGTCAGCCCGATGGATGCGCACTACAGCTTCGACGAAATGAAGGCGGGCGTGCATGAGGCCAAGCGTTTCCGCAAAAGCACCGCCAGCCACGCGCAGGGCACGCAAGGCATTCTGAACGCGGTCCGCGCCGGCATCGATTCGATCGAGCACGGCATCTTCATGGACGACGACTGCCTGCGCGAAATGCTGGAGGCGCAGACGTATCTGGTGCCCACCATCGCCGCCGTGCGCAACATCATCGCCAACGCCGACAACGGCATTCCGGCCTACGCCGTGGAAAAGGCCCGGGCAGTGGAACAGCGGCACCGCGAGTCATTCCAGATGTACTACAAGGCAGGCGGCCGGATCGCGATGGGCACGGATGCCGGCACGCCATTCAATCTGCACGGCGAAAACGCCATGGAACTGGCCTACATGGTGGAATTCGGCATGACGCCGGTGGACGCACTGATCGCCGGCACGTCGCGCGGCCATGATCTGATGGGCCTGGATCAGCACGGCATCATCGCCGAGGGCAAGGTCGCCGACCTGTTGCTGGTGCAAGGCGACCCCACGGAAGACATCCTGAAGGCGGCCGACAAGCGCTTCCATGTGGCGGTGCTGCGCAACGGGGAACTGGCGGCGGGCGCCTTGCCGTTCTAGCAACCGCTTTTCCATCTCGGGACGGCCCAGCGATAAAAAAGCCGCCGCGCCC
>NZ_JBHFII010000008.1:29430-32584 GCF_057334215.1 Achromobacter maghribensis
GGCGCGGCGGCTTTTTTCGTTGCGTGGATTGACGTGCCCGCGCCTTAGCGCGCGCCACCCATCGCGCCGCTCATGACCATCATCAGGAATTGCTCGACCGGCATCTTCTTGCCGTTGAAGTCGACCTGACCGTCGGCGTAGTTCAGGTACGAGACGATGTTGTTGTTCTCGACCTTGGCCATGCCCATCGCGGCTGCCATGGTGCCGACCATTTCGGCCTGGCCCTTGGCGGTCTGGGCGGCTTGCTCGGCGGGCACGCCACGCATCTGCGGTTCGATGGCCATCAAGTCGCTCAGGTTGCCCTTGGACAGCACCACCTTGGCGTCCAGCTTGCGCACCGCCTGCGTCAGCGTATCCGCGAATTCACCGTCCATCGAAGCCGGCTTGGTCAGATCCAGGTTCAGGTTGAACGTGGACGTGCCGTTGGCCGTGCGGACTTCCAGCGGCGACACCGCCAGGGTCGGGTTGCCAGCCAGCAACAGCCCGACGTTGGTCTTCAGGATCTGCTGCTCTTCCGGCGTGAACTGCGGCGTCTGCTCTTCACCCTTGCTTTGCATCATGCGGCGCGAAGCGGCTTCGTAGACGTCGTTCAGCGCCTTGAACGCCTTGGAGTCCAGCTTCTGCAGGTCGATGGCCAGCTTCATGCCGGCCATGTCCTTGGCCTGCACGTTGATCATGCCGAAGTCCAGGGCCATCTTGGCGCCCATCAGCGAATTGGCTTCCGTCACGTCCACGGCAATCGTCGTGTCCTTGAACTGGACGGGCGGCTTTTCCTTCGACGTGATCGTCCAATCCTTGAACGTCACCTTCTGGCTGCCCACGTACATGTCGTTGGAAGCCGGGGTCATGTCGCTGGTCAGCGTGATGCCTTGCAGGGCCATGCTGACGATGTCGCTGTTTTCCGATTGACCGGACAGCACCAGCTTGTCCGTCTTCAGGTCGAACACGCCATGGTCGGTGCCCGTGGCGTATTCGACGTTGCCCGTCATGCCCGAGAAGCTCAGGTTCGTGTCGCCCTTGGCCACTTCCACCGGCGCCAGGTTGAACTTGCCCGTGATGTTCTTGGCGTAGCTGACGCTGTAGTGGCCGGTCAGCGGCGTGGCGCCCTTGGCGGCGGCGAACCATTCCTTGACGGCCGGGGTCTCTTCCAATGCGAAGTCGCTGGCCACCATGGCCGGCATGAAGGCGCCGGTCTTCAGGTTGGACAGGGGCAGGGGGCCGTGGCTCAGGTGCTCGACGAACAGCACGTCGCGGTCTTCGGCCGGCTTGCCGTCGGCGGCGGGCAGGGTGAACTTCACGCGGTAGCGCGCGGTGGACGAAAAGACGCCACGCTCGAACGACACCAGCTCGACCTTGGAGCCGATGCCCCACTTGTCGCTCAGCGTCTTCAAGCTGTCGTTGGCGTTCGTGATCGATTGATTGACGAAGTCCTCGGCCTTCTGGCCCGTGTACCAGGCCGTGCCGGTCCACACCGCGCCCAGGACAACAACGACACCCACTAATGCCGACTTCTTCATAGCGATCCTTTATTCTTCAAATGGATATAAGCGCACGGATTATAGGGAGTGCCGCCTAGGGAAAACACTTATTTCGTGCATAGGCGATGCAATATGTTACGTGGTGATACCGCCCCGGTAAAAAAACCCCCGGTGCTGCACTGCCACATCAGCTACAATCGCCCTGTGTGCTTTGCCAATCTGCACACGTCCGCTAGGCCCTTCGCTGCCAAGCTTCGCCCATCAGGGCGCTTCCCTTTTCTCCTTATTCGTCCGCCTGGATTGGAGTCTCTCAACTTGAGCGACGGGCTGCCGCTGGAGTTGTTTTGACTACCTCTTCCCCTTTTGCCGACCTCGGGCTGGCTGATTCCCTGTTGCGCGCTATTGCCGATACCGGCTACACCGCACCCACCCCCATTCAAGCCCAAGCCATTCCGCAAGTGCTGAAAGGCGGCGACCTGCTGGCCGCCGCACAGACCGGCACCGGCAAGACCGCCGGCTTCACGCTGCCGATCCTGCACCTGCTGATGCAGCAGAAGCCGGAACTGCGCAAGCCTGGCCGCCCCCGCTGCCTGATCCTGACCCCGACGCGCGAATTGACCGCGCAGGTCGCGGAATCGGTGCAGACCTACGGCAAGTACACCTCGCTGACGTCCATGGTGATGTTCGGCGGCGTCAATATCAACCCCCAGATCTCCGCGCTGCGCAAGCCGCTGGACATCCTGGTGGCCACCCCCGGCCGCCTGCTGGACCACTGCGGCCAGAAGACGGTTGACCTGTCGGGCGTGGAAATCCTGGTGCTGGACGAAGCCGACCGCATGCTGGACATGGGCTTCATCCGCGACATCCGCAAGATCCTTGCGCTGCTGCCCAAGCAACGCCAGAACCTGCTGTTCTCGGCCACGTTCTCGGACGAAATCCGCACGCTGGCGCGCGGCGTCCTGAACAACCCGGGCGAAGTCTCGGTCACCCCGCGCAACACCGCCACCGAACTGGTCACCCAGACGGTGCACATGGTGGAACAGCATCACAAGCGCGACCTGATCAGCCACATCATCCGTGAAAGCGGCTGGCACCAGGTGCTGGTGTTCACGCGCACCAAGCACGGCGCCAACCGCCTGGCTGAAAAGCTGGTCAAGGACGGCCTGACCGCCGCCGCGATCCACGGCAACAAGAGCCAATCCGCCCGCACCCGCGCGCTGGCCGGCTTCAAGGACAGCACCGTGACCGTGCTGGTCGCGACCGACATCGCTGCCCGCGGCCTGGACATCGACCAGTTGCCCCAGGTCGTGAACTTCGAACTGCCCAACGTGCCGGAAGACTACGTGCATCGTATCGGCCGCACGGGGCGCGCTGGCGCCACCGGCGCCGCGGTCTCGCTGGTCGACAACAGCGAAATCAAGCTGCTGAAAGACATCGAGCGCCTGATCAAGAAGACGATCGAGCGCAAGCCCGTCGAAGGCTGGACGCCGTCGCCCACCAGCGCCGCCGCGTTCGAACGCCAGGAACGCGATGAAGACGCGCGCAGCCCGCGCGGCGGCAATCGCAATGGCGGCGGTGGCCGTGGCGGCAACGCCGGCCGCGGCAACGGTGGCGGCAATGCCGGTGCCGGCCGTTCGCGCCCCGCGCAAGGCCAGCCCCGCGCCGCTGCTGGCGGC
>NZ_JBHFII010000009.1:0-33613 GCF_057334215.1 Achromobacter maghribensis
GGCTTGAACGGCCGGCAGGCTGTTGTTCAACTGATAGGACCAGGTGCCGTCGCCGTTGTCGACCAGCGTGCCGTACTTGGCATCGCCCGTGGTGATGGCGACCGTGCTGGTGTCCGCGCCCAACGTATCGTTGGTGAGCAGGTTGCCCGTGACAGGCATAGCCGCATCTTCGCTGACGCTTGCCGAGTCGGCATTGGCGAGCGGCGCCGTGTCAATGATCTGGATAACCAGGTCGTTGCTGGTAGCAATACCGGCCACGTCGGTGACGGTGACGGTGAAGTTGTCCTTGACCGCGTCATCGCCCGCGGTGTGATCGTCAGCACCACCGGTCTCCTGATAGGAGTAGGTGATGACACCCGTCGCGGCGTTGTAACCCGTGATGGTCAGCACACCCTTATCGGTGGTGATGACGACCGGAGTCGTGGAGGCGTTGGTGACATCATGGCCACCGACCGTGACGCCTGCGATGCCGGCTTCAGCGGACACGGTGACCTTGCCGGTGACGGTCTCGCCAGAGGCTTCAACGACGCTGTTGTGCGCGTCGGTGACGTTGCCGTCGCCATCTTCAGGCGTGACAACCGGCGGCGCGTCGGTTTGACCGGTGACCGTCACGGTCAGTGTGGCGGTCGCGGTGGCACCATCCGCGTCCGTGACGGTGTAGGTGATCGAAGTCGTGGCGGTTTGGCCGTCGTTCAGGAACTGGAAGTCCGGACCCGGATTGAACGAGTACGAGCCGTCGGCATTCAGGGTAAACGTACCGCCATGGGAACCGGCGACCGGCTGGCCCACGCTGGCGTCGTTGTCATTGACCTTCGAGACCTTGATGGTGTCGCCGTCGGGATCACGGTCGTTGGCCAGCACGCCGTTCTGGGCGTCGACGTTGAAGGAGGATTCCTCATCGGTCGTGCCGGTGTCGGACGTGGCGACCGGAGCGGGGTTATTGACGTCCCATTCGAATGTCTGGGTGACCTTGGCGCCAGCGGCGTCCGTCGCCGTGACGACGATGGTGTAGACCCCCTCGTTGCCGCCTTGCGAGGCCGACGAGTCGATCTTGCCCGTGATAAGGCCGGTGACCGGGTCAAGGGTCAGGCCAGGCGGGAGGCCAGTGGCGCTATAGGTCAGCGCGTCGCCCTTGTCGGCGTCCTGGAATTGCTTGGCGATATCGACCGGGGTGATGGTGTCGCTATCGTCGTTGGTCAGATCGCCGAGCGTGACGCCCGGGGTCAGGATCGGGGTGTCGTTGGTGCCGGTGACCGTGATGGTCAGCGTGGCGGTATCCGTCGCGCCTTGCGCATCGGTCACCGTGTAGGTGACCGAGGTGGTCGCCGTCTGGCCCGCGGCCAAGCCCTGGAACGCCGTGCCCGGGTTGAACGTGTAGGTGCCGTCGGCGTTCAGCGTGAACGTGCCCCCATTGGAGCCGGTCACGGCTGCGCCCACGTTGGCTTCGGCACCGGCGACCTTCGAGACGCTCAGCGCGTCGTTGTCCGGGTCGGCGTCGTTGCCAAGCACGCCTTCGGTGCGATGGTCGACCACCAGCGTGTTGTCTTCCGTCGTGGTGCCGCTGTCATCGGCCGCAACCGGCGCCGGGTTGCCCACGTTCCAGACGAAGGTCTGGGTGACCGTCGCGCCGGACTTGTCGGTGGCCGTCACCGTGATGAGGTATTCGCCCTTCACGCCCGTATTGGTGTGATCCGACGCCCAGTTGGCGAACGTGCCGGAGAACGTGCCGGTGGCGGAATCGAACACCAGCCCGCCGGGAACGTGGTCGACGGTGTAGGTCAGGGCATCGCCGTCGTCCAGGTCGTTGAATGCGCTGGAGACGTTGTAGGTGACGGTATCGCCATCCATGTCGCTCTGGTTCTGCAGCGCGACCGCGGTGGGAGCATCATTCGTGCCCGTTATCTCGACCGTCAACGTGGCGATGCTGGTGCCACCTTCGCCGTCCGAGACGGTGTAGGTGATGGAGCTGGTGGCCGTTTGACCGGCGGGCAGGTGCTGGAAGCCATTACCCGGATTGAACGAATAGGTGCCGTCGGCATTCAGGGTGAACGTGCCGCCGCCTACGCCGGAGACCGGTTTGCCCACGTCGCCGGCAACGCCGTTGACGGCGGACACAACCAGCGTGTCGCCGTCCGGGTCACTGTCGTTGGCCAGCACGCCGGCACTGGGATCCGTGACATTCAGGACTGCGTCTTCGTCCGTCGTGCCCGCATCGTCAATGGCCGTGGGGGCCGGGTTGGTGACGTCCCAGGTGAAATCCTGCGTGACAGACGCGCCGCTCTTGTCCGTAGCGGTGACGGTGACGGTGTACACGCCGTCGTTTCCGCCTTGCGATGCCGAATGGTCCAAGGTGCCGGAAATGATGCCGGTCACCGGGTCGATGGTCAGGCCCGGGGGCAGACCGTCGGCCGTGTACGTGAGGGAGTCGCCATTGTCGGTGTCGGAGAACTGGCCGGAGACATCAACCGGGGTGATGGCCTGCCCGTCGGCGCCGTTCTGGTTTTCCAGGGTGACGTCCGGGGTCAGGATCGGGGTGTCGTTGGTGCCGGTGACCGTGACGGTCAGGGTGGCCGTGCTGGTGCCGCCTTCGCCGTCCGTGACGGTGTAGGTGATGGAGCTGGTGGCCGTCTGGCCCGCGCCCAGCGTGTTGAACGTGGAGCCCGGGTTGAACGTGTAGGATCCGTCGGCGTTCAGGGTGAACGTGCCGCCATGAGAACCGGCCACGGCGGCGCCTACGTTGGCGGTGGCGCCGTTGACCTGCGACACGGTCAGCGTATCGCCATCCGGATCCTTGTCGTTGGCCAGCACCCCATTCTGGGCAGTGACGGTCAGCGTCGCGTCTTCGCCGGTCGTGCCAGCATCGTCAATGGCCGTGGGCGCGGGATTGGTCACGTCCCAGTCGAACGATTGGGAGGTCTCGGCGCCGGCGGGGTCCGTGGCGGTGACGGTCACGGTGTAGACAGCGTCTTTTCCGCCTTGCGATGCGGAATGGTCGATGGTGCCGCTGATGATGCCGGTGACCGGGTCGATGCTCAGCCCAGGCGGAAGGCCAGTCGCGGTGTAGGTCAGCTTGTCGCTGGTGTCCGTATCCGAGAAATGGCTGGAAACGTCGTAGCGCACTTCCGCTTGAGCGTCGATGCCGGAGGTGTCCGAAATGGCGGTCGAGACCGGACCGTCGTTGGTGCCGGTGATCGTGACGACAACGGTCGCCGTGGAGGTGGCGCCGCTCGGGTCCGTGATGGTGTACGAGATCGTGCTGGTGGTCGTCTCGCCCTGGGCCAGGTTGTCATACTGCCCGCCCGGCGTGAAGACGTAGCTGCCGTCCGGCTGGACGGTGAACGTGCCGCCATTGCTGCCGACGACGGTGACGCCGCCCGGGGTCATGGGGCGGCCGCTGACCGAAGTGATCGCCAGCGGATCGCCGTCGGGATCGGAATCGTTGTTGAGCAGGTTGCCGCGGACCGCGCTGTTCTGGTCGCCGCGGCCTTCGTCGTTCAAGGCGTTGGGCGCGTTGTTGACGGTGGCGGGCGTGGCCGCATCGTCGTCGTCGTCGCCCAGGCCGGCGCCGGATACACGGGGCAGGGTGTCGTTGGCGCGGGCCGGATTCGGGTAGGCCAGATCCAGAGGCGTCGTCGTTTCAAGGATACGGGCCAGGCGGACAAAGCTGCTGCCGCCGGCATCACCGCTGCCGGCCACGATGGCGGCGGTAGGGTCCAACTCGTCGAACGGGTCGCGGCCGGCTTGCAGCGCGGCCAGCAGGCGGTCGGAATCGGTGCCGGTGGGCGGGGCCACGGCGGCTTCGCTGGGATCGGCCAACGGGCCGCCCATGTCGCCATTGACGGCGACTTCGCGGCCTTCACCGATGACAATCGGCATGCCGTTTTCAACCTGAAGGGAAACCGTGGCGCCCGAAGCAGTGACGATGTCGCTGCCGGCTGGGACTTTGCTGCCTTGATGCAGTTCGGTCAGGGAACCGTCGCTGTTGCGTATCCACGCGCGACCGGAGATTTCATTGACGACTGCGGGGGAGGTGTTGGCCATGTTGGTTCCGATTCAGGGAGTTATCCAAGATGGCCAGATACTAGAGGTCGCCGCTGGGGCGGGATATTGTCCTCAAGGACAGTATCAAGACGTAATTTTGCTCCGCGTGTCGGCAGGCGCGGAAATGCCGTGGACAAGCAGGGCCAATTGCAGGCGGTCGGACACCTTCAATTTATCGAAAACGGCTGAAAGGTGCGCCTTGACGGTGCGTTCGGTGATGCCCAGGGCCTCGGCGATCGCGGCGTTGGGTTGGCCGCTGGCGGCGTACCGCGCGACGGTAATTTCCCGTTCAGTCAGCAGGCCGGCGTCCCAGGAATGCGAATCCTGGGCGCGTTCCGTGACCAGCTTGAGCAAGCGCGCCACCAGCGAACGGCCCATCCAGATGCCGCCGGACGCCACCACTTCCAGCGCCTGCGCCAGTGCCGCGGCCGGCGCATGGGTATGGCAATAGCCGTGCGCACCCGCGCCCAGCGCTTGTGTGCCTTGCTCGTCGTTGGGGCTTGGGCTGGCGACGACAAGATGCATGCCGGTCAGGGCCGGCGGCCACACGGGATCCTGCCAGGAGGGCAGGCGAGGCACGTCGGTATCCAGCACGGCCAACGAGCGACCTTGCTCGCGCCAACGCTGCAAGTCGGCCAGGCCACGCCCGCGGGCCGCCAGCCAGCGCGTGGGGTCCAGCGCGCGCCAGTGTTGCCACAGCAGATCGTCGTGCGTAATCAACAAGACGGGAACAGGTTTCATAAAGCCTTCCAGCTCTCCTTTAACGTTCGGTAAAGGCATTCGCCTTGGCACGCAAAATCGGTTTAAGCAGGTACTGCAGCACAGTACGCTTACCCGTCAGGATATGAACCTCCGCCACCATCCCGGGGATGATGGGCAATAGCTTGTCGCCCACCGTGCTGCGATCCGTGCGGACGCGCACCACATAGTAGGAATTGCCTTTCTCGTCGGTCACGGTGTCCGCGCCGATCTGTTCGACCTTGCCTTCCAGCCCGCCATAAATGGCGAAGTCATAGGCGGTGAATTTCACTTCCGCCTTTTGGTCGGCGTGCAGGAAACCGATATCGCGCGGCTGGATGCGGACTTCAAGCAGCAGCGTGTCGTCCTTGGGCACGATCTCGATAATGTCCTTGCCCGGTTGCACTACGCCGCCGACGGTGTTGTTGAATAGCGTCTTGACGGTGCCAGCCAGCGGAGCGCGGACTTCGGCCAGCTTCACGCGGTCGGCCAACGCCAGCTTGCCCTGACGCAGCGTCGACAGTTTGGTGTTGGTTTCCGACAGTTCGCTGCGGGCCTGGTTACGGATGTTCAGCTCTGATTCTTCAAGCTTGCTTTGCGCTTCTTTGATCGACGCCTGGAATCGGTCGATCTGCGCTTCGGCCCCTTTCTGCTCGCCGCAGTAGCGCGCCACGTCGCGTTGCAGGCGCAGCAGGTCCACTTCAGACACCGCTCCGCTCTTGAGCAGCGGCCGCGTGACTTGCAGTTCACGGGAAGTCAGGCCGCAACTGGCCGACGCCTGGTCGCGCTTGGCGATCGTTTCGCGCAGGTCTTCCTGGCGCTGCTTGAGTTGTTCGCGGGCGACGTTGATCGTGGCGTTCAATTCGGTGTTGCGCGCCAGGTAGGCGTTGCGCTCCATTTCCACCAGCCCGGGCGCCTGCGTCAGCACCTCTTCCGGCGCCACGAAAGGTTCGCCGGTGGCCAGCGCCTGCAGTCGGGCGGACCTGGCCAGCAGCGAAAGGTATTCGGCGTTGTTTTCGCCCAGCGAGGACGCGAACCGGGTGGAGTCAATCTTCAGCAGGACCTCGCCGGTCTTGACCTCCTGGCCCGGGCGGACCAGGATTTCCTCGACGATGCCGCCGTCCAGGCTCTGAATGATCTGGACCTGGCGCGAAGGCACGACCTTGCCCTCACCCCGGACGACCTCGTCGATGCTGCCCGTGCCGGCCCAGATGAGCAATCCGCCGGTGGCCAGCAGGCTCACCCACAGCAGGACGCGAGACCCGCGGGCCTGGGATTCGTGGATGACCCATTCGGCGTTGCCGACGTAGTCCGAGCGTTGGCGCGGCTTGCCCTTTTCGGCGCCGTCCAGCAGCCGGTCGAAGAAGAAGACGAAGACGTTGCGCAGTTTGCGCCACAAGCCCCCGAACAGGCCGTGCCTGGTTTCGCCTGGATTGTTCAACATGGCATCCTCAGCTTCCGCGTCCAACGCGTCCTTGACGCAGGGCCTCGACAACCTGCTCCTTGGGGCCATCGGCAACGATGTGACCGCTATCGATCACGATCAGCCGGTCGACCAACTCCAACAGCGCCGTGCGGTGGGTAACCAGCAGGATGGTCTTGGTCGCGCTGGCTTCACCCAGCCGCTTGCGCAGTTGGGCTTCGCTCTGGTGGTCCATGTTGCTGCTGGGTTCGTCCAGCAGCAGGATCGGCGGATCGTTGATCAGCGCGCGGGCCACCGCCACTGATTGGCGCTGGCCGCCGGACAGGGATTCGCCGCGTTCGCCGATCACCATGTCGAACCCATTCGGATGCAGGTTGGCGAAATCGGTGACGCCCGCCAGATTGGCTGCCGCCAGGATGCTCGCGTCGTCGGCGTAGGGCGCGCCCATGGCAAGGTTGTGCTTCAGGCTGCCGTAGAACAGCAGGGGGTCCTGGGGCACGTGGCCAATGGCCCGGCGCACGTCCGCCGGATCGATCTGGCGCACGTCGACGCCGTCCAGCAGGACCGCGCCTTCGGTGGGTTGATACAGAGCCAACGCCAATTTTTCCAGCGTGGTCTTGCCCGAGCCGATGCGGCCGATGATGCCGACCTTTTCACCGGGCTTCAGCTTGAACGACACCTTCTTCAGCACTGGCTGGGTGCTGCCGGGGTAAGCGAAGGTCACGTCGCGGAATTCGATGCCGCCGTGAAAGACCGGGCGATGCAGGAATTCGGCTTCGGCCGGCCGCTCGATCGGCAGCTTCATATAGTTGTCGATGGAGCCCAGCGAGGTCCGCGCGTTCTGGTATTGCATCAGCAGGCCGGCTACCTGCCCCAGGGGGGCAAGGCAGCGGCCCGCGATCATGGACGCGGCGATAATGCCGCCCATGGAAATGGCGGATTCCTGCGCCTGGTACACACCGATGATCACCACGGCGACCGACACCATCTGTTGGGTCGCCTGCACGAAGCCGACCGTGGAAGATGAAATCAGCTTGAGCTTGCCGCCTGTTTGCGCGATGTACTCGGTGGCGCGTTCCCAGTTGCGCTGGATGGTGCCCTGCGCATTGAGGGTCTTCACGGCTTCCAGGCCGGTCAGTGCCTCTACCAGCGTGGCGTTGCGCTGCGATGAAGCCTGGAACGACGCCATCGTCAGTGATTCCATGCGGGCTTGCGCGGCCAGCGACACCAGCAGGATCAGCACGATGGCGACCAGCGGGGGCAGGATCATCCATGGCGAGATCCAGGCCAGCGCGGCCAGGAACAGCAGGATAAAGGGCAGGTCGACCAGGGTGGTGATGGTGGCCGACGCAATGAAATCACGGATGGACTCGAACGAACGCAGGTTCGCGGCGAAGGACCCGACCGAGACCGGGCGGCCTTCCAGGCGCAGGTCCAGCACACGCTCCATGATCTGCGCGGACAGGCGCACGTCGACGCGCTTGCTGGCGCTGTCCACCACGTGCGCGCGCGCGGTGCTCAGGACCATGTTGAAACCCACGACCAGCGTGATGCCGATCGCCAGCACCCAAAGGGTTTCGACGGCGTTGTTGGGTACCACGCGGTCATAGACGTTCATGGTGAACAACGGCATCGCCATGGCGAAGACATTGATCAGCAGGGCGGCAATCAGCGCGTCGCGGTACAGGCGCCGGTTTTCCATGATGGCGGCCCAGAACCAATGGCGTTCGCGCACCTTGGCGACTTCCGGCGCGCGCGCATCGAAGCGGAATTGCGGACGCACGAAGCACACCAGCCCGGTGTACTGGGCGGCCAGCTCGGCCGCGTCCATTTCTATCGAGGTGCCACCCAATTCGGGGTGACTGACGACATACGTGCTGTCGTTCTTCTTCAACAGCAGGCAAGCGCGTTCGCCCTTGAGCAGCAGGATCGCGGGCAGCAGGTCTTGGGAAATGTCGTCGAGCGTGCGCTTGACCACCCGCGCGGAAAGCTGTGCGCGCGCGGCCGCGCGGGGCAGCAGGGCGGGGGTGAGCCGGTGTTCTTCCAGCGGCAGGCCGGAGGACAGGGCCTGGGCCGTCGCCGTCACGCCATGCAGGCGCGTGATCTCAACCAGGCAGTTCAGCAGCGGATCGTCGTGCGCGGCGCGCGCGTCGGCGCGCCACTCCCGGGAGTCCATTTCAGATAACTTGTCCATCGTCGTCATCCAATAGATCCAGGTGTTCCGAGAGGCGCGCGCGTTGCTGCTTGCGCTGGGTGAGCTTTTGCTGGGCCTGCACCGGCAGGTCCGTCATGCGCAAGGTGCCATTGGCGATCAGTGCGTCGATCAAGTCTTCCAGGACACGGACAAAGTCGGCGTCCAACTGCGAAAAGTCGTTGCCCTGGTTGGACATGTGGTTTCCTTGCAGCCCTTACGCTCAGGGCTTGGCGGTGGGCGGATTCAACGGCACGAAGGTGGGCGGCAGCGTGCCTTCGTTGTATTGCACGCGCACGGGAGCCAGGCGGGCCGAATCGGGAACCGTCGAGTTGCACAGCTTGATCACTTCGTCGGTCACTGCCAGCTTGCCGTTCTCTTCGGGCATCTCGTTGCGCGCGGGTTGCAGCGACAGCGCGGGCAACAGCGCGTGCGACAGCGACAGCCAGCGGTATTGGGCCAGCTTGAGGTCATACAGGCCGTTGGTCAGTGCGCGACGCGATTCAAACAATTCGTTCTCGGTATCCAGCAAGTCCAGCAGCGAACGCTGGCCAATCTGGAACTGTTGGCGATAGGCGTCACGCACCTTGGTGGTGGCGACTTCGTGGTCGCGCAGGAACGGCAGTTTTTGGCTCAGGCTGGTGATGTTGTTCCAGGCCACGGCCAGGTCCTGCTGCACATTGCGGCAGGTGTAGTCGCGGATGTCGCGCGCCGCATAGGACTGCGCCGCAGTCTGGCGCACGCGGGCGGAATCGGCGCCGCCGCGGTACAGGTTGTAGCTCATGACAACCTGAACGCTGGAGCTTTGGATGTCGCGGGTTTGCGGGGTGGGGTCGTTCTGGTCGCGGCCGGTGGAAGCCACGAACTCGAACTTCGGAGAGAACGCGCCCTTCGACGACGACACGCCCGCCTCGGCGGCTTGCAGGCCCGCTTGCTTGGACAGGAAGCTGGGATTGCGGCGCAGCGATTCATTGAAATCGCCCGGCTTGGTCGGCAGCTTGCTGGCAACGTCGGGTGGGGGCTGCATGGATTCGGGCGGGAACGCGCCGGTGACGCGCTGGAAGCGCTGCTGCACATCCAGCAGGTTGGCGGTTTCCGTCATCAGGTTGGTCTGGGCCAACGACAGACGGCCTCCGGCCTGTTCCATGTCGACGCGACGGCCGACGCCTGATTCAGTGCGTTCGCCGATTTGCTTCAGCGTTTCTTCGTGCAGGGAATAATTCTGGCGGGCCAGCAATTCCATGTCGCGATAACGCTGCAGATCGATATAGGCCTGCACGGCGGCAAAGGCGGTGGAATCGCTGGTGGCCAGCACGTCATAGAAGCGGGCCAGCTTGTCGAAACCTGCTTGCTTGACGTCGTTGCTGGTGCGGAAACCGTCAAAAATCAATTGGCGCAGCTCGACGTTGTAACCCGGTCGGCTCCAGCTTTGCGAGCCCACTGCGGGCACGTTGCTGCGGTATTCGCGGCCGAGGTAGCCCTGTGCATTGATCTGCGGAAAAAATGCGCCGCGGGCCACGGCCTGGCCTTCCAGCGATGCCTGGAAGTCATGGTATTTGGCCTGGATCTCGGGATTGCTAAGCAGGGTCTGCTCAACGATCTGGTTCAACGTCACTGCGGATTGACCTGCGGCAGGGGCAGCGGCGGGCGCCGTCGTCTGCGCGAATGCAGCGGGAACAAAGGCCAAGGCAAGTATCGAAGTCGTGCGTTTAAGCAAAAACGAAGCCATAGTGATTATTCGCGAGTCAGGGTGGATTGGATGGCCGCCATGTTGTATGTAAATGTCATATTTTTCTAGTCAAGATTTGTTAAGTCTTGCGGCATACAACGGCGCGGCCATATGGTTTCTTCGCGCAGCATCACCTAAAAGCATCGTATTTGCACGAACTTCACAATATATGCTCGGTATATATTTGATTAATACGTTTTATTTCGTATTATTTCTATTACAAGGCGAGCATAGTGAAACAGGATTATATCGTTTTGATAATTCTGTATCTGTTTTCTTTAACTAAATCTTTCTGTGTGATTAATTTTCCACACTGTGTAACGGCGTGCCGTTGTAACCGCGGCCCCGGGTGACATCCCACACCAGCATGGTAGTTGTTGTACTAGTATGTGTGGTGTGGTTGTACTAGGTTCAGACCCTGTGCATAATTCCTCCATGCCGCAGTGGCCGGCGCGGGAGCGATTTGCTTTTCAACCGCGCGAGGCTCAAGCCGGATTGTCTACTTGCAGAGCGCATCCATGGCCCAAACCCTTTACGACAAACTCTGGGACGCCCACATCGTCCACCAGGAATCAGACGGCACCTGTCTGCTGTATATCGACCGCCACCTGCTGCACGAAGTCACCAGCCCGCAGGCGTTCGAGGGCCTGGCGATTGCCGGGCGCAAGCCCTGGCGCACCGGCGCCAACCTGGCTGTCGCGGACCACAACGTACCTACGCTGAACCGCGCCCAGGGCATTGACGACCCGGTGTCGCGTCTGCAGGTGGATACGCTGGACACCAACTGCGACAAGTACGGCATTACCGAATTCCGCATGAACGACCTGCGCCAGGGCATCGTGCACGTGATCGGACCCGAACAGGGCGCGACCCTGCCCGGCATGACCGTCGTCTGTGGCGACTCGCACACCAGCACGCACGGCGCGCTGGGTGCCCTGGCCTTCGGCATCGGCACGTCCGAGGTCGAGCACGTGCTGGCAACGCAGACGCTCTTGATGAAAAAAGCCAAGAGCATGCTGATCAAGGTGGAAGGCGAATTGCCCTTCGGCTGTACCGCCAAGGACGTCGTCCTGCACATTATCGGCATCATCGGCACGGCGGGCGGCACCGGCCACGCCATTGAATTCGCCGGCAGCACCATTCGGGCGCTGTCCGTGGAAGGCCGCATGACGGTTTGCAATATGGCTATCGAAGCGGGCGCCCGTTCAGGCATGGTGGCGGTGGACGACAAGACCGTCGAATACTTCCGCGGCCGTCCCTTTGCGCCGATGGGCGTGGTGTGGGATCAGGCGGTCAAGTACTGGCGCACCCTGCACACGGACGAAGGCGCCAAGTTCGACACCGTGGTCGAAGTCAATGCGCGCGACATCAAGCCGCAAGTCACCTGGGGCACGTCGCCCGAAATGGTGCTGCCGGTGGATTCCCGCGTGCCGGACCCCGACCGTGAAAAAGACGACGTGCGCCGCAGCGGCATGGAACGCGCGCTGGAATACATGGGCCTGAAGCCCAACACGCCGCTGACCGATATCCGCGTGGACCGCGTTTTCATCGGTTCGTGCACCAACTCGCGCATCGAAGACTTGCGCGCGGCCGCCGTCGTGGCCCGTGGCAAGCGGGTGGCGTCCAACGTGCGCCAGGCGATGGTGGTGCCGGGTTCCGGCCTGGTCAAACAGCAAGCCGAACGCGAAGGCCTGGACAAGATCTTCATCGAAGCCGGCTTTGAATGGCGCGAGCCGGGGTGTTCGATGTGCCTGGCCATGAACGCCGACCGCCTGGAACCGGGCGAGCGTTGCGCCTCCACGTCGAACCGCAATTTCGAAGGCCGTCAAGGCCAGGGCGGCCGCACGCACCTGGTCAGCCCCGCCATGGCAGCCGCCGCTGCCGTGGCCGGCCATTTCGTCGACGTCCGCACGTTCCGCTAAGCGAATCAGACCCGAGTACCGACATCATGCAAGCATTTACCACTCACGAAGGCCTGGTGGCTCCGCTCGATCGCGAAAACGTCGACACGGACCTCATCATTCCCAAACAATTCCTCAAATCCATCCAGCGCACGGGTTTTGGCCCGAACCTGTTCGACGAACTGCGCTATCTGGATCACGGCGAACCGGGCATGGACAACAGCAAGCGTCCGCTGAACCCGGATTTCGTGCTGAATCAGCCGCGTTACCAGGGCGCTTCGGTGCTGTTGGCGCGCAAGAACTTTGGTTGCGGCTCCAGTCGCGAGCACGCACCGTGGGCGCTGACCCAGTTCGGGTTCCGCGCCATCATCGCGCCGTCATACGCCGACATCTTCTTCAACAACAGCTTCAAGAATGGCTTGCTGCCGATCGTGCTGTCGGAATTGGAAGTGGCGCGCCTGTTCGACGAGGTCAAGGCTTTTCCGGATTACAAGCTGAACATCGACCTGGATCGCCAGGTCGTGATCGCCCCGGACGGCCGCGCGATGGGCTTCGACATCGAGCCCTTCCGCAAGTACTGCCTGCTGAACGGCTTTGACGACATCGGCCTGACCTTGCGCCATGCCGACAAGATCCGCGCCTTCGAGGCCGAGCGCCTGACCCGCCATCCGTGGCTGGAAAGCCGTCCCATCGCCTGAACCCCATTCTGACCATAGGATCGTTTCTTAAATGACCCACAACATTGCAGTCTTGCCGGGTGACGGCATTGGCCCGGAAATCGTCGAACAAGCCGTGCGCGTCTTGAAGGCGCTGGACGTTCCCTTCGACATCAAGCAGGCCCCCGTGGGCGGCGCCGCGTTCGACCAGTTCGAACATCCGCTGCCGCCGGCCACGCTGAATCTGGCCAAGGAATCCCACGCCGTGCTGTTCGGTGCCGTCGGTGATTGGAAGTACGACAGCCTGCCGCGCGAATTCCGTCCGGAACAGGCCATCCTGGGCTTGCGCAAGGCGTTGGGCCTGTTCGCCAATCTGCGCCCCGCCATTCTGTATCCCGAACTGGCCAGCGCCTCGTCGCTGAAGCCGGAGATCGTGTCCGGCCTGGATATCCTGATCATTCGCGAACTGACCGGCGACATCTACTTCGGCACCCCGCGTGGCGTGCGTTCGTCGCCCGACGGCGCTTTCGCGGGCGAACGCGAAGGCTACGACACGATGCGCTATGCCGAATCCGAAGTGCGCCGCATTGCGCGCATCGGCTTCGAATCGGCCCGCAAGCGCAACAAGAAGCTGTGCAGCGTGGACAAGGCCAACGTGCTGGAAACGTCGCAGTTCTGGCGCGACATCGTCATTGAAGTGGCGCGCGAATACCCCGACGTCGAGCTGTCCCACATGTATGTGGACAATGCCGCGATGCAGTTGGTGCGCAACCCGCGCCAATTCGACGTCATCGTCACGGGCAACCTGTTTGGCGACATCCTGTCGGACGAAGCCGCCATGCTGACGGGCTCGATCGGCATGCTGCCCTCGGCATCCCTGAATGCGGGCGGCCAAGGCCTGTACGAACCCAGCCACGGTTCGGCGCCCGATATCGCGGGGCAGGGCATCGCCAACCCGCTGGCGACGATCTTGTCCGCCGCCATGCTGCTGCGTTATTCGCTGAATCTGGCGCCGCAGGCCGACCGCATCGAAGCTGCCGTGCGCCGCGTGCTGGCTGAGGGCCTGCGCACCGCCGACATCTTCGAAGCGGGCACAACGAAGGTCACCACGGCGGGCATGGGCGACGCCGTGCTCAAAGCCTTGGCCTGAGCGCTGGGCAAGGGGCGCGCCCTTGCGGCGCAGCCCCGATTTTTCAAAGGGGCCGCTTCGTAGCGGCCCTTTTTTCGCCCGTGTTGCGACGGCGCCGCGAAAGCGGTTTGGCGGTCTTCCGGCCCCAATTTTTTCTAGCTGCGCCGCAACATCTCCGCGTGCATTCTGATAAATTGTTGAATTGCACGACTTTTTCTACCCGGACCTTGTCTCCACCTTTATAGAGCGATTGAAATGAATCAAGCAGTAGGCCTTGTCGGCTGGCGCGGAATGGTCGGCTCGGTGCTCATGCAACGCATGCGCGACGAGAACGACTTCGCACTGATCGAACCGGTGTTCTTTTCCACCAGCAATGCTGGCGGCGCCGCGCCCACGTGGGCCGAAGGCGCGGGCCCGTTGCAAAACGCCTACGATATTGATGCTCTGAAAAAACTGCCGATCATTCTGACGGCACAAGGCGGCGACTACACGTCCGAGGTCTATCCCAAGCTGCGCGGCGCGGGCTGGAACGGCATCTGGATCGATGCGGCCAGCACCTTGCGCATGGCCGAAGACGCCATCATCGTCCTGGACCCGGTCAATCGCCCGGTCATCGACGCGGCGCTCAAGCGCGGCGTGCGCAACTTCATCGGCGGCAACTGCACGGTCAGCTGCATGCTGATGGGCCTGGCCGGCCTGTTCAATAACGACCTGGTGGAGTGGATGACGTCCATGACGTACCAGGCCGCGTCCGGCGGCGGCGCGCAGCACATGCGCGAACTGCTGACCCAATTCGGCGAGATCAACCAGGCCGTCAAGCCCTTGCTGGACGATCCGGCGTCGGCCATCCTGGCTATCGATCGTGGCGTGCTGGCCAAGCAGAAAGATGCGTCGCTGCCGCACGAACACTTTGGCGTTCCGTTGGGCGGCAACCTGATTCCCTGGATCGACAAGGATCTGGGCGACGGCATGTCCAAGGAAGAATGGAAGGCCGAAGTCGAGACCAACAAGATCCTGGGCCGCGGTGCCGCTTTTGGTACGGCGCCCACCCCGATCGACGGCTTGTGCGTGCGCATCGGCGCAATGCGCTGCCACAGCCAGGCGCTGACCATCAAGCTCAAGCGCGATGTGCCGCTGGACGAAATCGAATCGCTGATCGCCGAAGGCACGCAATGGGCCAAGGTCATCCCCAACACCAAGGAAGCCACCGTTGCGGGTCTGACCCCCGTCGCCGTCACCGGCACGCTGGACATCCCGGTGGGCCGTCTGCGCAAGCTGTCGATGGGTTCGCAGTACCTGGGCGCCTTCACGGTGGGCGACCAGTTGCTGTGGGGCGCCGCCGAGCCGCTGCGCCGCATGCTGCGCATTGCGCTGGCTGAAGCCTGATGCCGTTTCAGGCGCCGCAAGCAGCCGCCTGATCTTGTAGCAAGGCAATCAAGGGCACCTGCGGGTGCCCTTGACGTTTAAGCAATCGTCAAAGCAGTGTGGCGCATGTGCTCGCGAGCCAACGCCGATGCGCCTTTCAGGTTTGTGAAATGCGCGTCATCCATTACACTTTTCCGGTGAATTAAGGCCTGTTCTCACTTAATGGGTGCGAACGGGCGATAGCCCGTAATTCGACTACAAGAACGGAATTCCAGCTTATGACCCAGCGTTCGCGCCACGTGAAGCATGCCCGCCGTTTGAAAGCCCTTCAATGGGCGATCGCTTTGGCGATAGGGTCGAGCATGTGCAGTTCGGCGCTGGCCATGCGCGTGGGGCATTCGCGCGTCGTTTCCGTGCCGGGCGCGCCGTTGCAGGCCGTGGTGGGGCTGCAGGAATTGACGCCCGACGAAGTGGCTTCACTGAAGGTCTCGGTGGCGGATGAAGCCGCTTGGCAGCGCGCCGGCCTGAAACCGCCGGTACCGCTGGCCAGCATGGTGGTCAGGGTCGAGGATGGCCTGGATGCCACGCGCAAGAACCTGCGCGTCCGCGGCGCGCAGCCGCCGGCAAGCGGTGCCGTGGATTTGCTGCTGGATATCAGTTCCAGCTCCGGGCAGCGCCAAGTGCAGGTCAGCGTTCTGGTGCCGCTGCGCGGTACCGGCGCCGACGTGACGCCCGCCGCTGTCGGCACGCCGGCGCGCACCGGTGGCACGGCGGGCTCCGTCAATGTGAAGTCGGGCGACAACCTGTTTGCCATTGCCCAGCGCAATGCGGTGCCCAACGCGTCGGTCTACCAGATGCTGGTTGCGCTCTGGCGCGCCAACCCCGAGGCGTTCATCCAGAACAATATGAATCTGGTGCGCGCCGGACAAAAACTGAATATCCCGGACGCGGCGACGGTCCGCGCGGTCGATCCGGCGGAAGCGCGCCGTATCTTCAATGAACACGCCGAGGCATTTGCCAAGTACCGCGCCCGGCTCGGCGCGGCGGCAGGCGCCAATCCGTCCGTGGTGAAGGGGCAAGACGCGGCATCGGGCACCGTCGCCCGCCCAGGCGACAACGGCGTGGCCAGCGCTGCGCCGACGCAAGACCGGGTGCGCCTGTCCACCGGTCAGGCGCAGAACGGCGCCGCGGCGCAGGCGGAAGCGCAAGCCGACGCCAGGACGTCCTCGGAACGCGCGATGAAAGACGTCGAAGGCCGCGTGAACCAGTTGCAGGCCAATGTGGACGACCTGAACAAGGCCGTCGGTCCGCAAGGGGCGGCAGGAGCAGGCGACGCGGCGGGTACGCCGGGTGCCGCAGGGACTTCGGGGGCATCGGGCGCGGCAGGTACCTCTGGCGCAGCGGGCACTTCGGGCGCAGCGGGCACGCCGGGCGCAGCGGGTACCCCGGGCGCAGCGGGCACGCCGGGCGCAGCGGGCACGCCGGGCACAGCAGGCACTCCGGGCACAGCAGGCACTGCGGGCACAGCAGGCACAGCAGGCACTCCGGGCACAGCAGGCACGCCGGGCACAGCAGGCACGCCGGGCACAGCGGGCACGCCGGGTGTAGCAGGCACGCCGGGCGCAGCAGGCACTCCGGGCGCAGCAGGCACTCCGGGCACGTCGGGCGCAGCAGGCACGTCGGGCGCAGCAGGCACGTCGGGCGCAGCAGGCACGCCGGGTGCAGCGGGCACGCCGGGCACAGCAGGCACGCCGGGCGCAGCGGGCACGCCGGGTGTAGCAGGCACGCCGGGCGCAACCGGCACACCGGGCGCAGCAGGCACCCCAGGCGCTTCCTCCGACAAGGCCGCCGGAAGCCCGACCGCCAACGCCAAGGACATCACGTCCGGCATGCCTGCCTGGCTTGCCGACAATCTGCTCGTCATCGTGACCGCGGTGCTGGCGCTGATCGCATTTGCAATCGCCTGGCTGCTGCGCCGTGCCGGCGCGCGGCGCGGGGACGATGATGAGGAAACCTATGCCTATAACGAGCCTGCGCTGGACACGGCAGCGCTGAACCGCAAGCTCGATACGATCAATCTCGACCTGGACGAACCGCCCACGGACGAACCGCGCCGAGTCAGCGGTCCCAGGGTTTGAATAATGTCTAGAGTTGCATTGGGGCTGGCGTATGACGGCTCCGCCTGGCAGGGTTGGCAGACGCAGCCGCATCGACAGACGGTGCAGGACACGCTGGAGTCGGCCTTGGCAAGTTTTTGTGGTGTTCAAGGCGTTGTTCCCACGGTCTGCGCCGGCCGTACCGATACGGGCGTGCACGGCGCAATGCAGGTGGTCCATCTGGACACGACGCTGGATCGCCGGATGGAATCCTGGGTGCGGGGCGTGAACGCATTCCTTCCACCCAGCGTGTCGGTGCAATGGGCGCAGCCGGTGTCCGACGAGTTCCACGCGCGCTTTTCCGCACGCGCCCGCACGTATGTCTATTTGCTGTGGCGCGGCCGGGTTCGGCCGGCGCTATGGGCGGGGCGGGCCGGCTGGTGTTTCCAGCCGCTGGACGTGGATGCCATGCGGACCGCGGCGCAAGCCTTGGTGGGCGAACATGATTTCTCCAGCTTCCGGTCTTCGCAATGCCAAGCCAAGCACCCGGTGCGCCACATGCACCGGCTGGACATCGAGGAGCGCGGGCCGTTCCTGGTGTTCACCTTGAAGGCGAATGCGTTCCTGCACCATATGGTGCGCAACATCATGGGCGCGCTGTTGCAGATCGGGCAGGGCAGGGAGTCCGTGGACTGGATGGCGCAGCTGTTGTCCTGGCGCGACCGCAAACTGGGCGCGCCGACATTCTCGCCGGATGGTCTGTATCTGGCCGCGATTGATTACCCTGCCGAATTCGGCCTGGAAGAACTGGACGGCGGTTCGCTGTTGCTGTCGCCGTTCACGCAAACCTATTAGGAAGCCGCCGCAACCCAAGGCGCCTTTTCCGCGCTCACTTGGAGGTCTTTGCCATGCAACGCCGCGCGTTTTTGAAACAAACCGCCCTGGGTGCAGCCACGGCAGGCAGCGCCGCGCTGGCCGTGCCGGCCTTCGCGCAGGAAGCGCCTACTGTTGCCTGGCGGCTGGCTTCCAGTTTTCCGAATGAATCGCCCACGCTGTTCGCGGGCGCCGAGGATGTCGCGCGGTACGTCGGCGAAGTCACCGATGGACGCTTCAAGATCGAGATTTCCCCCGCCGGTGAATTGGTGCAGCCCGGCCAGGTGCTGGAAGCCGTTCAACACCGCGTCGTGGAGTGTGGGCATACCGCGTCGACCCGGTATTTCGACATCGATCCGGCGCTGTGCTTCGACGCCGGCGTGCCGTTCGGCCTGAACACCCGGCAAATGAGCGCCTGGATGAGCCAGGGCGAAGGCCTGGCGCTGACGCGCGTGCTATTCGACAAATACAACATCCTGAACTTTCCCTGTGGCTATACCGGGGCGCAAATGGGCGGCTGGTTTCGCGGCGAGGTCAAGACGGTTGATGACCTGCGCGGCTTGAAGGTCAAGGCCGGCGGCTTCGCCCGCCATGTGTTGTCGCGGCTGGGCGCCACGCCGGTCGACGTGCCGGTCGCCGAATCCTATGCTGCGCTGGAGCAGGGCACGGTCGACGCCGTGGCATGGATCGGGCCTTATGATGACGAGAGCCTGGCGCTGTATAAAGTCGCGCGGAACTACTATTTTCCTGGGTGGTGGGCGGGCACGTTGCAGTTGTCGCTGTACGTCAACCAGGACGCCTACGATGAACTGCCCAAACCGTATCAATCGGCGTTGGCGCTGGCGTGCCAGATGGCAACGGGCAACATGATCGCCAAGTACGACGCTGGCAATCCGGATGCGTTGCGCCGACTGGTGTCGCGCGGCGCCCAACTGAAAGCGTTTCCCAAGCCGGTCCTGCAGGCGTGTTACGAGGCGTCGTTGGCCGCCTATAACGAAATGAGCGCCAAGGACCCGATGTTCAAGAAGCTGTACGAAAGCATGGCGGCGTTCCGCGACAAAGAAGTGCCGTGGTTCCGCGTGGCTGAAGGCAGTTTCGATAATTTGACCGCAACGCTGGGCCAGCCACGCTCCTGAACGGTTTTTTTGACCCCGGATATACTGGTCCAACATGTCGTGCTGTGCGACACAGGTGATGGATTTCATGCGTACTCGCATCAAGATCTGCGGCTTGACCCGCGAACAAGACATCGAAGCCGCCGTTTCGGCCGGCGTCGATGCGATCGGTTTCGTCTTCTACGCCAAGAGCAAGCGTTGTCTGACGCCAACGCGCGCCGCGCAACTGCGCCGCACGGTGCCGGCGTTCGTGGATGTCGTCGCGTTGTTCGTGAACCCGGACCCCGCCGATGTTCAAGCCGTGCTGGATGAGGTCGGCCCCGAATTGCTGCAGTTTCATGGCGACGAGACGCCGCTGGATTGCGGCCGTTACGGCCATCGCTTCCTGCGCGCATTCCGCGCCGGCGCGCCGGGCCTGGACACCGCCGAAAGCCTGGCTACCCACTGCCGCGCCTACGGCGAAGCGGCAGGGTGGCTGTTCGACAGCTACAGCGCCGGATACGGCGGCAGCGGCCACGGGTTCGACTACGCCTTGCTTGACGACGTCCGCGCGGATCCGGTGTCCCGCCCGCTGATCCTGTCGGGCGGCCTGAACGGCGACAACATCGGTCAGGCGATCGAGCTGGTGCGGCCTTGGGCGGTCGATGTCAGCAGCGGCGTCGAGGTCGAGCAAGGAATAAAAAGTTCTGATAGAATCTCGTTCTTCGTTGATGCAGCACATGCCGCAGACACGAAGCTGAAGGGAATAAAGTAGTGCTTATGTGGTTGTTATGCTGTGGCTGTGGGCGGGGTTTGACCCCACGGTTGTGAATGAAAACCAGGCCTTGCGCCAAGTTTTCAAACGCAATGAAAACAGCAAAAAGTCGTCAAAGACGATTTGCACAGTTTAAAAAAGCACTATATAATTCTTCTTCTTTGCAGGCGGTTAGCTCAGTTGGTTAGAGCGCCACGTTGACATCGTGGAGGTCGTTGGTTCGAACCCAATACCGCCTACCAGAATTCCTGCAAAGCAGTGCCCAGCACTGTCTTAAAAGCCGCATAAGTCTATGACTTTGCGGCTTTTTGCATTGGGCTTGTGGTGATGGCGATGGCGGCGGGGGATGGCAACTGCATTTGCGCGTTGCGTATGTCCTTGCATTTGATTACGCCGCATGATTAATGCGCCTGCCGTCGCATTGACGAATAGCGGATACCGGTTAACGGATAGCGGATAACGGATTTCAGCTTATTTCCGCCCGCTTTGGATAATCCGAGAAATCCCTTCGGATATTTATCTGATATGTTCGCGATAATCTTTATCACCGGCATGGACATGCGTCACTCCCTTCAGGCAATACTCCTGGTCCCCGCGCTGATGCTGGCTGCCTGCGCGGCCAAGCCGCGGCCGGAGGCGCCGGCCCAGTCGCGCATCGATGAATTGCCGATGTATGGCGGCATGGATCGGGCGGCCGCTGCGGAACGGCAGACGGGCGACAAGAAACTCATTGCCGACGCCACGCAGGCCTTCGGCTCTGCCGAAAATGCTTCGAAGGCGTGGGTCTCGCAAGGCTATCGCTTTTATCGATCCGACCAGCTCGGCATGGCCATGCGGCGCTTCAACCAGGCATGGTTGTTGAACCCGGATAATCCCGAGGTCTACACGGGCTTCGCGGCGGTGCTGCATGACCAGGGCAAGTACTGCCAGGCCATGAGCATGATGGATCAGGCGATCAGCCATGATCCGCCCACTTTCCAGGGCATCTACGCCGATGCGGGCCGTATCGCGGCCCGCTGCGCGGCCGAGGACAAGACGTTGCCGCCGGAAGCCCGGGTGGCGGCCACCGCCCGGTCGGACGCGTGGTATCGGAAAGGCGAAGCGGTGGAGCCCGACAAGGGCTATTTGTATTCGTCGTGGGCAACGGCCTATTACTGGCGTGGCCAGTACGACGAGGCATGGGCGATGGTCGTCAAGGCGCGCACCGCGGGCGGCTCGCCCGGTCCGAAGTTCATGGACCTCCTGCGCGCCAAAATGCCCGAACCCCGGACTTAGGCCTTGCGTCATATCGGCCAATCCGATTCCTGTTCGGCATTTGCGATATTCTGCTGACCATCATGATGAAAGCGCTTTGGTTGGTGTTGGGCTGCGTGATGTTGGCACTGGGCGTCATCGGCGCATTTTTGCCCGTCATGCCGACCACGATTTTCCTGATTCTTGCCGTAGGCTGCTTCTCGCGGTCTTCTCCGCGGCTGGAAAAGTGGCTGCTCGAAAGCCCTACCTACGGACCCGCGTTGCGCATGTGGCGCGAACAGGGTGCGGTCTCGCGCAAGGGCAAGGCCTATGCTTGCCTGGGCATGGCCGCGGGCTACGCGCTGTTTTGGTGGAGCGCGCATCCGTCATGGCCGCTGGCCGTGGGCGTCGGCCTGTTTTTCGTCGCCAGCGCGGTGTACGTGGTCAGCCGACCGTCCCCGAAAATCTGATTTGGCGGGTGCTGAAACAAAGATGGGCAAGCCCGGCACGCGAGGGTATGCGTGACCGGGCTCGTTCAGCGGGCGGGGCCGCGGTTGGCGGCTTTTTCGGGCTGCTCAGTGAGAATGCCGGGGATCGCCGTGCGTCTCGATGACTTTCAGGTATAGCGTAGCGGGCTCCAGGCAGCCGCCCGTCGACAATTGGCCTACCAGTTGCCGATACAACTCCTGCCACGGTGTTTGCGAGGCCGGCGCCTGATAGGGCGGTTCCTGCTTGCGCCTGGCCATTTCCGCGTCGTCCACCAAGGCGGTAACGCTACGCTGGTTCAGGTCGACGCGGATCTTGTCGCCGGTGCGCAGCAGCGCCAAGCCTCCGCCGACCGCGGCTTCGGGCGACATGTTCAAGATCGAGGGGCTGCCCGAGGTGCCGCTTTGCCGGCCATCCCCCAGGCAGGGAAGGGAATCCACGCCGCGCTTGATCAGGTGGGACGGCGGCGCCATGTTGACGACTTCGGCGCTGCCCGGGTAGCCCACCGTGCCGGCGCCGCGGATGACGAGAATGCAGTGTTCGTCAATGTTCAGCGACGGGTCTTCGATGCGGGCGTGGTAGTCCTCCGGGCCTTCGAACACAATGGCGCGAGCCTCGAACGCGTTCTCGGAGCCGGGCTCGGACAGGTAAGCGCGGCGGAAGGCTTCACCCACCACTGACATCTTGATGATGGCGCTGTCGAAGAAGTTGCCCGACAGGACGATGAAGCCTGCGCGGTGCTTCAACGGCGCGGCGCAACTGCGGATGACGTCGGCGTCGCGGGTCTTGGCGCTTGAGGCGATGTCGCCAATGGTCTTGCCGGATACGGTGGGGCAGTCCGGGTGAAGGCGTCCGGCAACCAGCAGTTCGTGCATGACGGCGGGGACGCCGCCCGCGCGGTGGAAGCCTTCGCCCAGATGTTCGCCCGCCGGCACGCAGTTGACCAGTAGCGGGACGTCTTCGCCCAGCCGTTGCCAGTCTTCCAGACCGAGATCGATGCCGGCATGCCGGGCCATCGCAATCAGGTGGGGCGGGCAATTGGTGGACGCGCCCAGCGCGGATGCCACGACGATGGCATTCTCGAATGCCTGCCGCGTCAGGATGTGGGATGGCCTCAGGTCTTCGCGCACCATGTCACAGATGCGCATGCCGGTGGCGTAGGCCATCTGCGCGCGCTCGCGGTAGGGCGCGGGAATGCTGGCGCAGGTAGGTAGCGACATGCCCAGCGCTTCGGCCAGCGAGTTCATCGACAGGGCCGTGCCCATGGTATTGCAGTGGCCGACCGACGGCGAGGACGCGGTGGCCAGCGTCATGAAGCCCTCGTAGTCCAGTTTGCCGGCCGCCATCAGGTTGCGCGCATGCCAGATGACCGTGCCGGAACCCACCCGCTGGCCGTCGTGCCAGCCGTCCAGCATCGGCCCCCCCGACAGCACGATCGCGGGCAGGTCGACGGTGGCGGCGGCCATCAGGCAGGCGGGCGTGGTCTTGTCGCAGCCCGTGGTCAGCACCACGCCATCCAACGGATAGCCGTGCAGGATTTCGACCAGGCCCAGATAGGCCAGGTTACGGTCCAGCGCGGCCGTGGGCCGCCGGCCTTGTTCGGCCAGCGGATGCACGGGGAACTCCATCGGGATGCCGCCCGCGTCCCGGATGCCCGCTTTGACGCGCTCGGCCAGCGCCAGGTGGTGGCGGTTGCAGGGCGCCAGATCACTGCCGGTCTGGGCGATGCCGATGATCGGCCGCCCGGACTGCAGCTCCTGCCGCGTCAGGCCATAGTTAAGGTAGCGCTCGACGTAGATTGCCGTCATGTCGGCGTGCGCGGGGTCGTCGAACCATTTCTGGCTGCGCAACTTGCGGGGTATCTGAGACATGGGAACTCGCTTGCTTCGCGTGGGCGTCAGTGAAAAGGCGTCAGTTGCGCGCCTTCTGGATCTCGTCATTCAACTGCTTGACCAGGTCAGGGCCCAGTTCTTGCGTGTATTTGTCGACCACCGGTTGCACCTTCTGGCGCATGCGCGCGACTTCTTCGGGGCTGACCGTGTTGATCTTCATGCCGGCTTTCTCAAGCGTGGTCATGGCCTTGGTGGAATCCGCGCGGCTGTCCTTGCGTTCAAAATCACGCGACGCTTCGGCTGCCTGGCGCACCAGTTTCTGTTCGTCGGGCGACAGCGTGTCCCACCATTTCTTCGATGCCAGCACGACCCACGGCGTGTAGACGTGGCGCGTGATCGTCAGGAAGGGCTGCACTTCGTAGAACTTGCTGCTTTGAATGGTGGTGATGGGGTTTTCCTGCCCGTCGACCGTGCGCGTTTCCAGGGCGGTGAACAGTTCCGAGAACGGCATGGGCACGGCGTTGGCGCCCAGCGTATTGAAAACGCCCAGCGCGATCTGGTTCTGCATGACCCGCAGCTTGATGCCTTGCAGGTCTTCCGCGCGCGCGATCGGGCGCTTGGAATTGGTCATGTTGCGAAAGCCGTTTTCCCAATAGACCAGGCCCACCAGCCCCTTGGCTTCCAGCTTCTTCAGCAGGTCCTGGCCCAACTGGCCGTCCAGCACCGCGTCGGCTTCTTTTTCGCTGTTGAACAGGAAGGGCAGGTCGAACACGCCGAATTCCTTGACCATCCCGGCAAGCGGCGCGGTCGATCCGACCATCATTTCCTGGGCGCCGCCGGCCAGCGCGCCTTGCATCTGTTCGTCCGACCCCAGGTTGGCCGACCCGAAGGTCTTCATCTTCAACTTGCCGCCGCTGACTTTTTCAAGCTCTTGCGCCAGGAAGCGCGCGGCGCGGCCCTGGACGCTTTCTTCGTTCAGGCCGTAGCCGAAACGGATCAGGCGCGGCTTGACGTCGGCCGCGGCGGCCACGCCGGCAACGGCGCAGGACAGCGCGGTGGCCAGCACGAGTAAACGGGTTTTGAATCGGTGGGTCATGGTGCTTCTCCTTGGGGGTTTTTTGCCGCTAGTGCATCCAGCGTGCGGGTACGGTGATCAGCTCGGGGAAGATCACCAGCAGGACCAGCAGGCCCGTGTACGCCACGACGTAGCGCCACACGCCCCTGCAGATGGTTTCCATATTGATGCGGGCCACGCCGCAAACCACGTTCAGCACGGTGCCGACGGGCGGGGTCAACAAGCCCACGCAGCCGACCATCACGAACATGACACCGAAGTAGACGGGGTCGATACCGGCCTTGGTGACCACGGGCATCAACACCGGAGCAAGGATCAGGATGGTGGGCGTCAGGTCCATGACCGTGCCGACCAGGGTCAGCAACAGCAGCAGGGCGAACATCAGCAGCTTGGGCTGGTCCATGACCGGCTCCAGCAGCGCGATCAGGTCCTGCGGCATGTCCGCCAGCGTAATCATGTAGGACGACACCATCGCGGCGGCCACCAGGAACATGACCACGGCCGTCGTGCGCGCCGCGTTGACGAACAACGGCAAGAGGTCCCGCAGCCCGATCTCGCGGTAGACGAACAAGCTGACGCCCAGCGCATACACGGCGGCCACCACGGCGGCTTCGGTCGGCGTGAAGATACCGCCGCGCAGCCCGCCGATGATGATGACGGGCAGCATCAGCGCCCATATCGATTCGCGCAGCGCCTTCAGGCGGTTGCGCCACGGTTCACGCGGCGACGGGGTGATGCTGCCGTGCTTGCGGGCCACCCAGGTCCAGACCGCCACCAGCGTCAGGCCCATCATCAGCCCGGGCGCGATGCCGGCGAAGAAGAGCTTGGTGATCGACACATTGGTGGCCACGCCGAAGATGATGAAAGAGATCGACGGCGGAATGATCGGGGCGATGATGCCGCCGGCGGCGATCAGGCCGGACGCCTGGCCGGCGTCATACCCCTTTTCACGCAACATGGGGATCAGCAGGGATCCCAGCGCGGCGGCGTCGGCCACGGCCGAGCCGGACAACGCGGCCAGCAGGACGCTGGCAAAAATCGCCACGTAGCCCAGCCCGCCCTGGATATGGCCAACGAACATGCTGGCCAGGCGCACGATACGGCGGGATATGCCGCCAGCGTTCATCAGTTCACCCGCCAGCATGAACAGCGGTACGGCCATCAGCGTGAAGCTGTTGGCGCCTGTCAGCATGTTCTGCGCGAGGATCTGGGTGTCGAAAAAGTCCAGCTGGAACATCATGGCCAGGGCGCTGAGCAGCAGCGCGAAGGCAATCGGCATGCCCAGGGCGATCAGCCCCAGCAGTACAAGCAGGAAAATGGTCAGGATCATTGCAAAGGTCCGGGCGGGGAAGGGGCGGGCGCGTTGGGGGCGGGCGGGGCCCGACTCAGACCAAGGGGTCTTCGGGGCTGGATTCCGCCGGCAGGGGACCGCCGGCCAGGACACGGACAAGGTCGATCACGGTCAATAGGCCCATGGCCATCGACGCGTACAGCGCCGCCGTGTTGAACACCGCCAGACGCATGCCCGTAACCGGCAGCACGGTGTCCATGCCGATCACCGTCTGCACCCAGCTGCCACGCGCCATCAGCCACAGCACCCACAACACCAACAGCTGGCAGAAGATGTGTGAGACGCGACGCGCCGCAGGGCCAAAGCGTTCAACCAGCATGGTCACGCCGATGTGCTGGTGGTCGCGCAGCGCAATCACGGCGCCCAGGAAAATCAGCCAGACGAAGGCCAGTCGGGACACTTCGTCGGATGCGTTGATGCCGGAATTGAACAGGTAGCGCAGCGCCACGTTGCCGAACAGCAGCACGACCATGACGGCTAGACAGGCCACCATCAGCCAGGTCTGTAGCGCAAAACACCAATCGGCGGCGCGGGCCAGCGGTGACCCGCCGCGCCGCCCGGAAGGGAAGGCTTGCATGTTTGTCTCCTACCCCGTTTTCCGGGGCTTTTTTCGCTTATGCTTTGGCGGATGTTAGCGCTAACATTTCAACTTTGGCAAGCCCCTGTTTTTTGCGTCAGACTACGCGCTTCCCACTCGACCACGAGGGCCAATGTCCGTCCGTAAACCTCGAAGTTCGCACGCTGGCCGCGTCACCATGCAAGAGGTGGCGCGCCGCGCCGGCGTCAGCGCCATCACCGTGTCGCGCGCATTGCGCACGCCGGACAAGGTGGCCGAAGCGCTGCGCCTGCGCATTGCGCGCGTCTGCCAGGAATTGGGCTATGTGCCCAATCACGCCGCCAGCGCGCTGGCGTCGGCGCGGTCGCAAACCATCGTGGTATTGATTCCGTCGTTAAGCAACGTGGTGTTCGTCGACATTATTTCGGGCATCAAGGAAGTGCTGGACCAGCATGGCTATCACATGCTGATCGGGGTGACGGGGTATTCGCCGGATGCCGAGGAAGCCTTGCTGCGCAAGTACCTGCAGCATTCGCCGGATGGGTTGATCTTGACCGGCATCGACCACAATCCCGGCACGTGGGCGTTGCTGCGCACGCAGCGGATGGCTACCGTGCATACGATTGAAACGCTGGCCGACGGCGAAGACATGAGCGTCGGCTTTTCCCAGTTCGACTCGGGCTACGCCGCTTGCCGTCATCTGGTCGAGCGCGGCCGCCGGCGTATCGGCATCATTGGCGCCCAATTGGACCCGCGTTCCTTGCGCCGTTGCGAAGGCGCGCGGCAGGCGTTGCGCGACGCGGGTTGCTACGACGCCACGCTGGAAATCATGACGCCCGAAAAATCCTCCATCAGCCTGGGCGCCTCCTTGTTGGAAACCTTGCGCCAGCAGCATCCCGATTGCGACGCCGTCTTCTTCTGCAACGATGACCTGGCGCAAGGCGCGGTGTTCCAGTGCGGCAGGCTGGGCGTGCGGGTGCCGGAGCAAATGGCGTTGATCGGCTTTCACGACCTGGCCGGTACGGCCTGGACCACGCCGCCCCTGTCCACCATTGCCACGCCGCGTTACCAGATCGGCGTGTCGGCGGCGGGGCTGCTGATGCAGCATCTGGCGGGCGAACCCGTTGCCCAGCGGCACGTGGACCTGGGTTTCACGCTGGTGCAGCGCGAAACCAGCTGAACGGGGGGCCTAGCTTGCGCGGCGCATGGCCAGAAAAACACCCGAAGCCATGATCAGCGCCATGCCCGCCAGCGCCAGACTGTCAGGGGGGCGCTGGAACCAGAATGTGCTGAACAGCACGGCCAGCAACAGCTGAAAGTAATTCAACGGCGCCAGCGTCGCGGCCGACACTCGCTGAAATGCGGCAATCAACAACACCTGCGCCAGTCCGCTGCATGCGCCCAGCGCGATGATGAGCGCGGTGTCGGCGGGCGTGGGCCAGGGATCAGGCAGGAAGAAGGGCGCTGGCAGCGCCGTGACGACCAGGCAGATGATGGCCGTGTACGCGTACTGCACCGGCCCGGGCACCTTGCCCGACAGCTTGCGCGTCAGCACCTGGAAGATCGCGTAGCAGACGGCCGACACCGCCATCAGCAGCGTGCCCAACAGCGGCAGGTCGGCGCCGGGCCGCACGATCAGCAGCATGCCGGCAAACCCTACGGCCACCGCTAGCCATTGCACGGGCCGCACGCGCTCGCCCAGCAACCAAGGCGACAGCGCCACCATGATGAGCGGCGACGTGAAGTAAATGGCGGTGGCCTCCGACAAGGGCATCCAGATCAGCGCGGTCATGAAGCAGGTGGCCACCGTGGCCAGTGTCACGCCGCGCAGCACCAATAACGGCTTTTCGGGCGCGTCACGCAGGCGCAGCCCGTTACCGTGACGCCACAGCATGAAGACCGCAAGCACGATCACCGCCAGATACCGCATCACATTCAGGAACGGCGCGGGGTAGCGTTCCAGCATGTGCTTGGACCCGGCGTCAAACGTGGCAAATGCCACCAGCGCGACGAAAAACAACAGGATCCCGGCGTTGCGGGCGGTGGACGAAGGCGGCAGGACAGCGGAGGGGATGGTGGACATGGCGGGGGACGGGCGTCAGGCGCCGCCGTGTCCCATGCCTTGCAGGAACGCATCCAGCGCCGGGCCGATCGCTTGCACCATGTAGCCGCCTTCCTGCACGACGACGGTGGGCACGCCCAGGCTGGCCACGCGCGCGCCGATATCGCGGTAGGCGTCGATGTCCAGCTTCAGTACGCTGATGGGATCGTCTTTGTACGTGTCGAATCCCAAAGCCAGCACCAGGGCTTCGGGCGCGTAACGGCCAAGCGCCGTCAACGCCGTGTCCAGCGCGGCCAGGAAGGGGGCGTTGCCGGACCCGTGCGGCAGGGGCAGGTTCAGGTTGTAGCCTTCGCCCGCACCGTGCCCGCGCTCTTCCGCATAGCCCGAGTAGAACGGGTAATAGGCGCCGGGATCCGCATGCAGCGATACGGTCATCACATCTGCCCGGTGATAGAAGATGTTCTGAGTGCCGTCGCCGTGATGCGCGTCCACGTCCAGCACGGCCACTTTGGACCAGGTCTGCAATAGCCGGCTGGCGGCCGCGGCGCTGCTGTTCAGATAGCAGAAGCCGCCCGCGCGGTCGCGGTGGGCGTGGTGGCCGGATGGCCGGCACAAGGCATAGGCCATGCCGCCGGTGCTGGCTACGTGATCGGCGGCGGCCACGGCGCTATGGGTAGACCGCAGCGCCGAGCGCCAGGTCTGGGGCCCAATCGGGCAGGACAGGTCGCTCAGGTAGTAGCCCGTCTGCGCCACGATGGACGGCGACGGGCAGGGGCCGCGGCCCGCTTGTTCGATGCGGCCGTTGTAGTACGGCGACAGGTTCGGCAGCACTTCAGGCCCCGGATCCACGCCGGGCGCCTTCTGCGATTGCCAGCGGGCGTAAGCCGTTTCCAGGTAGTTCAGGTAGTCGGCGCTGTGTATGTTCTCGAGCGGCTTGCGGCCGTAGTCGGCCGGCGCTTCGACCTTGATTCCCCTTGCCGCCAGCGCGCCTTGCAGGCTTTCGGCCCGCGACGGCAAGTCGGTGGGCGCGCTGAGGCGGCCCAACCGCATGAATTGCTGCGGGGTGTGCAGCAACTGCTCTTCCGAGAAAAACGCCTTCATGATGGTCCTCGCTGACGCGTCAAGCCTGCTTGATTTCGATTTCGACGAAAACGAACTCGGTTTCGCTGGGGTTGATGACGTTGTGCTCTACGCCAACGGGTCGATAGTAGGCGACGCCGGTCGTAAGCTGGCTGGTGATCGGGCCATCGGGGGTATCCAGCAGCAGGGGGCCGGTGGTTTGCGGCACCACCACGTAGTTCATGCCGTGGCGGTGCCAGCCGGTTTCCCCGCCCGGCGGAAAGCGCCATTCAGTGACGGTGACCTGGTCATTGTCGATCTGCACGGTGGGGACGGCTGCGGGGCGTTGCACGGGGGATTCTCCTGGTGTTGTGATCGGGGTCGCGGGACGTGTTCAGGCCATTGTGGCCTGAGTCGGATCCCAGTGTTGGCCGGGCACGGCGGCAATCAGTTGCCGGGTGTAGGCATGTTGCGGGTTATCGAAAATCTGCGCGGGCGAGCCGTACTCGACGACTTTGCCACGATGCATGACCAGTACCGAATTGCAGATCTGCGCGGCGACGCGAAGGTCGTGGGTGATGAACACCAGCGCAATCTTCAGGCGTTGCTGCAGGTCGTGCAGCAGTTGCAGCACCTGGGCTTGCACGGACACGTCCAGCGCCGATACCGATTCGTCGGCGACCAGGACCTTGGGCTCAAGCGCCAGGGCGCGGGCGATGCCGATGCGCTGCCGCTGCCCGCCCGAGAACTGATTGGGATAGCGGTCGAAAGCGGACGGGTCCAGCCCCACCAGCGACAGCAGTTCGCGCACCCGGGTTTCAGCTTGCGCGCGCGGCACGCCGTTGGCGACGGGGCCGTCGCTGATGATGCGCCCGACCGTATGGCGCGGGTTGAGCGACGCGAAGGGGTCTTGGAAGATCATCTGGATGTCGTGGCGCAGGGGCCGGAACCGCGACTCCGACATGGCGGCGATGTCCTGCCCATTGAAGATCAGCTGGCCACCATTGATACCGACCAGTTTCAGCAGGCACTTGCCGATGGTCGACTTTCCCGAGCCCGATTCGCCCACGATCCCCAGCGTCTCGCCGCGCCGGACGGCAAAGCTCACGCCATCCACCGCGTGCACCTCGCGCTTGCCGCCCAGCCAGCCGTGGCCGATCACATACGTCTTCTTCAGGTCCTTCACCTCGAGCACGGGGTGGTCGTCCGCCGCCGCAACGCGTTCTTCACCGCGGCGATGCGGCACTGCGGCAATCAGACGTTGGGTATACGGATGGCGAGGGCGGTTCAGCACCTCGTCGGCAGGCCCTTGTTCCACCAGCACGCCTTTTTCCATGACGGCGACACGATGGGCGATCTCGGCAACGACGCCGAAGTCGTGCGTGACGAACATCACGCCCATGCCTTTTTCCTTCTGAATGCGGGCGATCAGCGCCAGGATCTGCGCCTGGGTGGTGACGTCCAGGGCGGTCGTCGGTTCGTCGGCGATCAGCAGCGCCGGCTCAAGCGCCAGCGCCATCGCGATCATGACGCGTTGCCGCTGCCCACCGGACAGGCGGAAGGGGTAGACGTGATACAGGGTGGCGGGATCCGGCAAACCCACGAAGGCCAGCAGTTCCAGCGTGCGCTTCAGCCGTTCAGCGCCCGGGTAGGCGTTGTGGACGCGCATGACTTCGCTGATCTGGTCGCCCACCGTCATCAGCGGGTTCAAGGCCGACAGGGGCTCCTGGAAGATCATCGCCATGTCTTTTCCGCGCATGGCTTGCAGCGTGGCTTCGTCTTGCCGCAGCAGGTCCTTGCCGCGAAACAGAATGCGGCCTTGTTGCGGTGTCAGGTAGTCGGGCAACAAGCCCATGATGGCGTTGGCGCTCATGGACTTGCCCGAGCCCGATTCGCCGACGATGCACAGGATTTCTCCTGCCCGGATGTCGTACGACACGTCTTGCACGGCAAAGGGGCGGTCGCCGCCGCGGGGCAGGGCGATGCTCAGGTTCTGGATGGACAGCAGAGGCGTGGCTTCGGTCATGTCGGCCTCCTATTCGCCGCGCTTGCGCAGTTGCGGGTTCAGGGCGTCATTCAGCCCTTCGCCGATCAGGTTGATGGCCAGCACGGTCAGCAGGATCGCCACGCCGGGCCAGACGCTCATCCACCAGGCCTCGCGGATCATCGTGCGCGCGGCGCCGATCATGAAGCCCCAGCTCATCAGGTTACGGTCGCCCAGCCCCAGGAAGGACAGCGATGATTCCGTCAGGATGGCGGTTGCCACCATGAACGACGCCGACACAATGATGGGCGACATGGCGTTGGGCAGGATCTGGGTGCTGACGATGCGGGCGGGCGTCTGGCCGATGACAATCGCCGCCTGCACGAACTCGCGCTGCTTCAGCGTCATGAATTCCGACCGCACCAGGCGCGCCGCCGGTGGCCATGACACGATGGCGATGGCCCCCATGATGGAATAGACGGACGGGCTCAGGATGGCCACCAGCACGACCGCCATCGCCAGCTGCGGAATGGTCTGGAAGAATTCGGTGAAGCGCATCAGCGCATCATCCACGCGGCCGCCGCAGTACCCTGCGACGGCACCGACCAGGATTCCGAAGAGGAGCGCCACGGCGGTCGACAGAAGACCCACCATCAGCGACACCCGGGCGCCCCATACCAGGCCGGCCGTGATATCGCGGCCCAGCATGTCGGTGCCGAAGGGGTAGTCGGCATTGGTGAAGGGTGGAATCAGCGGGTCCGCCACCATCATCCACGGGGACTCCTCGTACAGCAGCGGGGCGGCCAGCGCCACGACAACCACGACAAGCATGATGGCAAGACCCGCCACCGCGCCGTAGTTGCGCATGTATCGTTGGGCGAATGACTTCATGCGGCGGCTCCTTGCTGCGCACCGGCGCCGATGCGCGGATCGATCAGGCGGTACAGCACGTCGGTCAGCAGGTTGAACACCACCACCATGATGGAGGTGACCAGGAAAATGCCCAGCAGCAGCTGGTAGTCGCGTTGCAACAGGGCGTCGAACATCAGGCGGCCGATGCCGGGCCAGGCGAACACGGTTTCGGTCAGCACCGCGCCGCCGGCCATCTGGCCCAGCTGGATGCCGGCGAATGTGATGACCGGCAGCAGCGCGTTGCGCAGCACATGGGTGCGGATGACGCGGCTGGGGCTCACGCCCTTGGCGCGCGCCGTCTTCACGAAATCCATGCCGATGACTTCAAGCATGGAAGCGCGCGTCAGCCGCACGTACACGGCCATGAAGAAGCAGCCCAACGTGATGGTGGGCAAGACCAGGTGCTGGGCGATGTCCGCCGCGCGCGCCAAGCCGGTCAAGCCGGAGCCCACGGTCTCCATGCCGAACGCCGGCAGCCAGCCCAGCACGACCGAGAACAGCAGAATGCCCATCAGCGACAGCCAGAAGAGTGGCGTGGCGTACAGCAGCAGCGCACCCGTCATGACCGAACTGTCGATCCAGCGGCGCTTGTTCCGGTAGCGGGCCTTTGCGGCGACGACGCCCAGGAAAACACCCAGCACGATCGAGAACACGAAGGCGCAGGACATCAACAGGAAGGTCGCGGGCAGGCGCTCCACGATCAGGTCCAGCACGGGCACGTGATTGCGGTAGGAAAAGCCCAGGTCCAGCTGGACCACGCCCTTCAGGTACAGCATCAACTGGGTCAGGATCGGCTTGTCCAGGCCGAAGGCCACGCGCAACTGATCGACATAGGCGGCGTCGCCCGCGCCGGCCTGGCCCGCCAGCACGGCGGCGGGATCCCCCGGCGCCAGGCGGATCAGGAAGAAATTGATGATCACCACGCCCAGCACGACCACCAGGGCCTTGCCGATGCGAGAAACAAGGAAAGACAGGAATTTCATGCTCTGGGTCCTCTCTGGACGGGCGCGGGCTGCCTGGGCAACCTCCGTCGCGCGGCCGGGATCCGGGGG
>NZ_JBHFII010000009.1:33731-125101 GCF_057334215.1 Achromobacter maghribensis
AGCCGCCGCCGCGGGGACTCCGCGGCGGCGTCTTGCTGCGCTTACTTCTCGATGTACACGTCGTCGAACGACTCGTTCAAGCCGATGGCGGTCTTGACCAGGTTCTTCACGTTGCCGCGATACAGGGTGGGGAACTCCATGTCCACCAGGAAGCCGTTGGCGACTTCATTGACCAGCGTCGTCTGCAGCGAGGTGTAGAGCGCCTGGCGCTTGGCCGGATCGACTTCGGAGGCGGCGGCTTCCCATTGCTTGTCGGTCTCGGGGTTGCTGTAGCCCTGCACGTTGGCGAACGGCGAACCCTTGACGATGTTCGACGTGATGTACAGCCGCTGCACGCCCAGCGCGGGGTCGCCGTACTGGTAGGTGAAGGTCGTGGTCATGTCGAAATCCCAGTTGCCCGTGCGGCTGGCCCAGCCGCCCGCGTCCGTCGATTCCAGATTGACCTTGAAACCCAGTTGTTCCAGCGCCTGCTTGGTGTATTCACCCAGGCGGTCCCAGGTGGAGCCGTAAGGGAAGCTCAGCTGGCGGATCGTGTAGTCCTCGGGCTTGATGCCCGATTCCTTGATCAGCGCGCGCGCCTTCTTCATGTCGAAGGGCATGGCCGGCATGTTCTTGTCATAGAACATCTCGGTGGTCACGAAGGGGCTGGTCGACACCTTGCCCAGGCCGAAGAAGATGTTGTTGACGACCATGTTGCGGTTCATCGCGGCCATCACCGCCTGGCGCACCTTCAGGTTGTCGAACGGCGGCTTGCGCATGTTGAAGATCAGGTAGGCCTGCGGCGAGAACATTTCCCAGCCCGCCGTGGTGTATTCCACCTTGGGCAAGGCGCGCAGGCGCTTGATGTCCACGTTGTCCACATCGCCGCCGCGCAGCACGTCCACGCTGCCGCGCTCGAACGCCACGGCGCGCGAAGCCGCGTCGGGAATCACGTTGAACACCAGTTCGTCCAGATACGGCATGCCCGGCTTCCAGTACGCCGGGTTTCGCGTCAGCTTGATGTATTCGCCGCGCTTCCATTCCTTGAACATGAAGGGGCCCGTGCCCACCGGCTTCTGGTTGGCCGGGTTGGTCATGTAGTCGGTGCCGGCATAAAGATGCTTGGGCATCATCGGCGCAAAGCCCGGCTCGAACATCAACATGAAGGCGGGAAAGGGCGTCTTCAGTTTGATGACGACGGTCTTGGCGTCGGGCGCCTGCACCGAATCGACGAACTTGTTCAGGATCACGCGGGCGCGTGCATGCGTCTTGGGCAGCATGTCCGCCAGCGAGAACACGACGTCTTCCGACGTGAACGGCTTGCCGTCATGCCACTTGACGTTGTCTTGCAGGTGGAACGTGTAGGTCAGGCCGTCGGCCGCGGCTTCCCACGATTTGGCCAGGCCCGGCTGCGGCTTCAGGTCGGTGGAGTAGGTCAGCAGGCTTTCATAGATCTTGCCCGCGACGAATTGCGTGGGGCCTTGCTGGTTGATGGCCGTGACGATCACGGGCGGCTCCGGCTGAACGATCATGTTCAAGGTGCCGCCCTTGGTCTGGGCCAGGGCTTCTGTGGCGGGCAGCGCGGCCGCAAGGACCAATGCGCCGAACTTCAAGGAGAACCATTTCTTCGATTTCACTGCGAGCCTCCGGGCTGGAAAGGGACTGACAGGTGACCGCCGTCGCGCGGCGGGATGCCGGGCAATAACAAGCAAACCTCGTGCCACCTGCATTTCTCAGGGGTACTACGGGTGAAGCCGATACAACCATGCTTCATACAGGTGCTGGGTAAGACGGCCGCGCACCATTGCGGCGAAATCGGCGGTGCTAACGCGCGGCGTTGGCGCGCGCCACCATGGCATCAAGCAGCACGTTGCAGCCTGCTTCCAGATGCTCCGGCTGCGCGTCTTCAATCTCGTTGTGGCTGATGCCGTCCTTGCAGGGCACGAAGATCATCGCGGTCGGGGCGACCGCGGCCATGTAGACCGCGTCGTGCCCCGCGCCTGTCACGATGTTCATGGCGGGCAGGCGGCGGTGGGCCGCGCCCTGGCGCACCTTTTCCACCAGATCCGGGTCGAAGGGCGTGGGAAGGAAGGTCTGCACGTCTTTCAGTTCAACCCGCACGCCATGCGCGACGGCAATGTCGTCGCAGGCGCGGCGCCAGGCCTGGTCCATGCGCGCCAGCGTCGCCTCGTCTTCATGGCGAAGGTCCGCGGTAAACCGGACCTGGCCCGGGATGACGTTGCGCGAGCCCGGATAGGCGTGAATTTCGCCTACGGTGCCGCGCCCATGCGGCTGATGCGTGTTTGCAATGTTGATCACGGCTTGCACCAGGAAACTGGCGGCGAACAGCGCGTCGCGGCGAATCGCCATGGGCGTGGGGCCGGCGTGCATCTCCATGCCCGTCACCGTGATGTCGTACCACCGCAGGCCTAGCGAGCCGGTCACCACGCCGATGATCTTCTCTTCGTGCTCCAGGATCGGGCCCTGTTCGATATGCGCCTCGAAATAGGCGTCGACCGGCCTTCCACCGACGGGGTCGGCGCCTGCGTAGCCGATCGCCTGGAGTTCATCGCGCACCGACAGGCCCTGAGCGTCTCGTGCCGACAGCGCCGTCTCCAGCGGGAACTTGCCCGCGAACACGCCGGATCCCATCATGACCGGCACGAAGCGCGATCCTTCCTCGTTCGTCCAGATGGCCAATTCCAGCGGCGCTTCGGTCTCGACGCCTGCGTCGTTCAGCGTGCGCATGACTTCAAGCCCGGCCAGCACCCCATAACAGCCGTCGAACTTGCCGCCCGTGGGCTGCGTATCGATATGGCTGCCGGTCATGACGGGCGGCAGATCGTTGTTGCGGCCCGCGCGGCGCGCGAAGATGTTGCCGACCTGGTCCACTCGCACCGTCATGCCGGCGTCGCGCATCCAGCCCGTCACCAGGTCGCGGCCCTGTCCATCCAGCGCGGTCAGCGCCAGACGGCAATTGCCGCCCTTGGGCGTGGCGCCGATCTGCGCCAGATCCATCAGTGATTGCCACAGCCGCTTGCCGTTGATGGAAAGGGAAGACGATGTCATGGGTTGCCTCGAAGGTCGGTGAATGAATCGAAGTCTTCGCGCAGGCGCGCCAGGATGCCCAGCAGGTGCGTATGCATGGCATGCCGTGCCCGGATGGGGTCCCGCGCCACGATGGCGTTCAGGATGCGCTGGTGTTCGGCATGAGCGGCGGCCCACGCCTGCGTGGTGACGAAGTAATCCTGCATGCGGCTGTACACCGGGCTCGCCTGGCTGAGATTCCACAAATGGGCGACGGCGGACGCCAACGCCGCGTTGCCGCAAGCGACGGCGATGGCGCTATGGAATTCGCGGTCGTGGCGGCCGGGCGAGTCGGTCAGCGACATGTCGGCATGTGCGTCGCGGATGGCGGCGATCTGCGCGGGCGTCGCCTGGTGCGCGGCAAGTGCGGCGCATTCGGGCTCGATCAACATGCGGGCTTCCAGCAGATCGAAGGGGCCGAAGTCGTCGCGGTCCGCCGCGCCGTGCGATGCCGAACCGGCGGCCGCTGGAAATCCGGCGCCATCCGGCGCGATCGTCACGAACACGCCAGAACCGACCCGCACTTCCACGTAGCCCTCGATCTCCAGGGCGATCAAGGCTTCGCGGATCGACGCCCGGCTGACCTGCAATTGTTCCGCCAGTTCGCGCTCGGACGGCAGCCGCCCGCTGCGGGGGAAATCACCCGCGCGGATCCGGCCGGCGATCTGGTCGGCGATCATGCGGTACAGCCGGGTAGCAGCGACAGCCTGGAACGTGCTCATGGCGTGATTGCCCAACTTGAATGGCCTGGTGGTCAGGCCACCAATATAGGCATGCCGCCATTGAAATAGAAGAGAAATATCGGTTATTCAGGGAAAACGATCAGAGGGATTTCACGTCTTCCTCGCAAGTGGTCAGGCCAGTTAGGCATGATCCAAACCGGTCCCCGGCTTTACAGTTTCAGAACAATTGGCCAACAAAACCGCCGGGCTTCGGCGGCTCCGCAAATCGATAATTCCGCCGGTCCGATGTCGGGCTGGCAAGGCCGTCCGCCGGTGGGTGGCAGGGAGATGCGGAGTGGGAATGGGGGCAATGCGGGTGGCCCGGCTGGAGGGCTGGGCGATTGGCGTGGGGCTGCTGGTGTTCGCCTTGTGCTGGCTGCCCCTGCTGGACCGGGGGGCGCTGGCGCCGCCTACCGACAATATCGAGCAATTGACCTGGGTGCGCAGCCTGGAATGGGGGTATTACAAGCATCCGCCGTTGCCCACGTGGCTGCTATGGCCGGTGGTCCAGTTGCTGGGATGGTCGGCGTGGGCAACGTATGTCGCGGGTGCGGCGTGCACGTTGGGCGCTTTCGCGCTGCTGTGGCGCCTGGTGCGCGAACTGCGCGGGCGCGCCTATGCCATGACCGCTTTGCTGGCCGGCTTGTGCGTCACCTTCTACAACGGCCGCCTGTACTTCTATAACCACGAGATCGTGCTGATTCCGCTGGTGGTGGGCTGCGCGGCGGCCTGCTGGAAGGCCTACACGACGCGCCGTATCGGCTGGTGGCTCGCGCTCGGTGTCTGCCTGGGGTTGGGCGCCTTGGCCAAGTACCAGATCGTGGTGGCGGGCGTGGCCGTGCTCGTCTTCTGGCTTAGCCAGCGTGGTTGGCGCGACCCCATGCAGGGGTTTGGCCTGCAGGTGGCGGGGCTGACGGCGTTGGCCGTGTTTTCGCCGCATCTGGTCTGGCTGGCAGCCAACGACTTTGAGTCGTTGGGTTACGCCATGTCATCGTCGCTGGCCGCCAGTTTGTCGTGGCCCGCCCGCGTGCAAGAGGTGGTGCGATGGTGGGGCGACCAGTTGCTGAACCGAGCCATGCCGGCATGGATGCTGTTGGGGGCGGTGTGGCTGCTGGCGCGGCGCCGGCCATTCCGCGGGGCCATCCCGGTCACGCCAGTCGCTGCGTCTGGCGATCCCGGGCGCGCGCTGTTGCTGGCCTTCGGTTTCACGCCGCTGGTCTTTGTCAGCGCGATGACGCTGGCCACCGGTTCCCACGTTCAACTGCATTGGGGCACGCCGTATCTGTTGTTCGCGGTCCCGGCCGCGATGGAACTGCTGCGCGGCCGCGCAGGGTGGGGGCGTGTCAGGCCACGGGAAGCAGCAGCGGTGTTCATGCTGATCCAGGTGCTGCTGATGGCGCGCGTGGAACTGACCTCGCCCGCGGGGGCGGGCTTGGCACGCCGTGCGGCGGACTGGCGGTATTTCGATTCGCAGGCGTTGGCACAGGCCCTGCATGGGCGGGCCACGCAAGCCCTGGGCGGGCCGGTCCGGGTGATTTCGGGGCCGCCGGCGGAAGCTGGCGCACTGGCTTTGCGGCTGCCCGAGCAACCCCTGGTACTGATCGACGGGCAGTTGCGCTTCAGCCCGTGGGTGCCCCCCGGGTTGGCGGCCACATGCGGAGCGCTGGAACTCAGCATGAATGCGCGTCCACCGGGCTTCGAGCCGGTCGGAGCGGGTTTCCCGGGCCTGCACTGGCGGGTGCTTCCACCCGGCGCCGTCTGCCGCGCGAACGGCTAGGCAGTGGGCTATTGCGCGTCGCTGTCCGGCTCCGGCGTTTGCGTGAAGGCGCGCACCAGGCGCGCGATGCCGTCCAATTCGTCGTGCGCGCCCACTACCCATTCCGGTTTTTCGAACGGGCTGTCCGACGGCGTCTTGTCCATGTTCGCCTTCAGGTCATCCAGCAGTTCCAGCGCCATATCGGTCGCCTGGGGGCTGCTGCGGGTGGAAAGGGCGATGGCGATCGCCAACGCCTGGCGCATGGCCAGCAAGCGGCCTTCCAGTTCAGTGTCCATGAGGGTGTCCTTGTTCTGCATCGTGAATGGGCGCATTTTAAGGGCCAGACCGCGCGCGCATCCGCTTGGACCGGGATTTGCGCAAGATCAAGGTGGGAAGGGCGCCACAGGCGAATAATCCGGGTTATGCAAGCCGCCCTACGCCCACTCGTTTCAGAACCATCGGCCCCTGCCGCCGCCGAGCCATTTTTTCCGCCCCAGTTGCTGGCCAGGCTGGACAAAAACGGGCCTCGCTACACCTCTTATCCCACGGCTGACCGTTATCACGCCGGTTTCGGCGAACAAGACTACCGGCAGGCGTTGCAACAGCGGCGCGTCGCCACGCCCAACGAGCCCCTCTCGCTCTACGTGCACATCCCATTTTGCGATTCGGTCTGTTACTACTGCGCCTGTAACAAGGTGGTGACGCGGCATCACGAACGCGCGGCCCGCTACCTGGATGCGCTGGCCCACGAAATCGCCTTGCATGTTCAGGAACTGGGCGCGGGCGTCCCGGTGTCGCAACTGCATTTCGGCGGCGGCACGCCCACCTTCCTGTCCGACGACGAACTGACCCGCCTGATGCAAGACCTGCGGGCGAGTTTCCGGTTCGAGCCGGACGCGGAAATCTCGATCGAGGTCGACCCGCGCACGGCCACGCCTGCGCGCCTGGCCCATTTGCGGCAGCTGGGCTTCAACCGGCTGAGCTTCGGCGTGCAGGATTTCGACCCCAAAGTGCAGGTGGCGGTGCACCGGGTGCAGTCCTTCGAAGACGTGCGAGCGCTGATGCAAAGCGCCAGAGCACTGGACTACGACTCGGTCAACGTAGACCTTATCTACGGGCTGCCCTTGCAGACGACCGAATCGTTCACGCGCACGATTTCGCAGGTAGTGGCGCTGCGGCCCGACCGCATCGCGTTGTACGCCTACGCGCACTTGCCGGAACGTTTCAAGCCGCAGCGCCGCATCAATGACGCCGACTTGCCTGACCGCACCACCCGCGTCGGCCTGCTCAGCTCGGCCATCGACGGCTTCCTGCAGCAGGGCTACACCTACATCGGAATGGACCATTTCGCGTTGAACACCGACGCGCTCGCCATTGCCAAGCAGCGCGGCGAACTCCACCGGAATTTCCAGGGCTACAGCACGCAGCCCGACCGCGATCTGGTTGCGCTGGGCGTGTCGGCCATCGGCCGCATCGGCAATACCTACAGCCAAAACGCCAAAGTCCTGGACGCCTACTACGCCGCCATCGAGTCCGGGCATTTCGCCGTCGAGCGCGGCTTGGCCCTCAATGCCGACGACCTGGTGCGGCGCGAGGTCATCATGGACATCATGTGCCAGGGCCGCGTGGAATTCGCGCGAATCGAGGCCCGCCATGGCCTGCGCTTTGGCGACTATTTCAGCCGCGAATTGCTGCAAATGGCGAACCTGGCCGAATTGGGCCTTGTGAATTTGCGTGCGGGCGAAGTCCAGGTGACCGGGCTGGGCTGGTATTTCGTGCGCGCCGTCGCCATGGCGTTTGACGGCTATTTGCGCACTGTGAGCACCAGCGCCAGCTATTCCCGCATCATCTGACCGGCCTGCGCAAGGCGCCTCGGGCGCCTTGCGCATCATTATTCAGCGAACTTCTCGCGCAGGTACAGCGCCAACGACAGGTCGTCGGCCAGCTGCAGCTTGCGCATGGCCCGGCGCTTGTGCGTGCTGACCGTCTTTTTGCTGCGCATGAGCCGGACGGCGATCTGCGTCACCGATAACCCCTGACTGATATGCCGAAGAATTTCCACCTCGGAGGTGGTCAGGAGCGCTTGCGGGTGCGTCGGCTGCAGGGGGCGGACCTTGCCTTCTTCGACTGACAGGAAGAGGTCCTTGCCGTTCAGGACTCCGCGGATCATGTCCGGTAGCAAGACCATTCCCCACTGCTTGGCCAGGTACCCGTTGGACCCCGCGCGAAAGGCGGCATATTGCGTTTCATAGAGGTTGCCGGCCGAAAACGTGATGATCGCCAGATTGGGGTGGTATCGACGCAGGCGGCGCAGGTAATTGACGCCGTCCCAGGGTTCCTGGGGCAGGTAAAAATCTATCAGGGCTACGTCACAGGGCGTTTGGCCGAGCTTTTCCAAGAGGGAACGCGCCGAGGTTTCCCGATGGACGACCCGGAAGCCCGGGCGGCTTTCCAGGTAGGCGGCCACACCCAGCGCCACCACGGGATGGTCGTCCAGCACGGCGACCCGAATGGTGGGGGGAGGGCGCGACAGCAGCAGGTGCCTGCGAGCGCCTGGGCGATCATCGCTGTCGCCGCTGCGAGGCGGAGACGAAAAGAATGACGCCACGGTCACAGGCGTTGAAACAGATTTCATCGATGCCCCATAGGCCGGTAAAAAGGAACGCCGATTGCGGTTTCATCCGGTTCAGGGCGAAATCCGAAGCACGCGTCGCGGTTGTCTGAAATTTGCGAAGGCAGATTACGTTTTCGTACGGTTGTCCGGACAGGAAAAGCGCCAAAATCAGACTGTTGCACCCTTGGCCTGATATAGAGCGTAAGCATGTTGAAGAAGATCCTGGTGTTAGGGCGAGACGGCCAATTGGGTTTTGAGCTCAGGCGCAGCCTTGCGCCGCTGGGCATCGTGGCAGCGGTGGGCAAAAGCGAGTGCGACCTGACCTACCGCCTGCAGCTGGCGCGCGTGGTCCGCCGCGAAAAACCCGACGTCATCGTCAATGCCGCCGCGCTGACGTCGGTCGAGCGCGCCGAAGAAGACGTGGTGCGGGCTATGCGGATCAACGGCGAGGCAGCGGGCGAGCTCGCTGCCCTGGCGGCAAGCCGGGGCGCGCTGATTGTCCATTACTCGTCCGATTACGTGTTTGATGGCGCCAAACCCGATCCTTACGTCGAAACCGACACGCCCGCGCCGCTGAACGCCTATGGGCGCAGCAAGCTCGCGGGCGAGCGCGCCGTCCAGGTCATGAACCCGGCGCATCTCGTGTTCCGCACGTCGTGGATCTACGGCGTCTTCGGCAACAGCTTCCTGCGATCCATGCTGATGGCGTTGCGGCAGCCCGAGCCGCTGCGCGTTGTCAGCGACCAGCGAGGCGCGCCGACCGGCGCCGCGTTCGTTGCCGACGTGACGGCGTTCGCGGTGGCGCGCTATTTGCGCGGCGGCGACGGATTCCCGTTCGGGCTGTATCACCTTGCGGCCGCAGGCCATGCTTCCTGGCACGAATACGCCTGCTTTGTTGCAGAGCAGGCGCGGATCGCGGGCCTGCCCATCACGTTGACGCCGGCCGACATCCAGCCCGTCCCCTCCCGCCAGTACCCCTCCACGGCGCGCAGGCCCTTGAACTCGTGCCTGGACACCGGTTTGCTCGAACGGCAATTCGGGATCCACTCGCCGCCATGGCGGGACGGCGTGCGGCACGCACTGGCTGCCCTCGCGGGCAGCCGCAACCTGGCGTGAGGGGAGGTTGTCTCGTTTACGCGACGAAAAGGGCGCAAATGGTGCTACAATCGGCAACGATAAACGCAATTGATCCGTTGATCCCGATTGCGCCACTTTGCTTCGCGCCGCCTCGGGCGCGTACCAACAGGCTTAGAACCATGTTTTTCCCGCTGGCACGAACTACGACCCGGAACTTTCGCCCTATGTCGCGTTAGTTTTTCGTGCGTCGGGTTTCACCGTGTCAGGTCAGCGGTAGGACTCAGCAAGACAACCACTAGAACGCGGCTCTCAGGCCGCGTTTTTCGTTTCCGATTTTTGTTTTTTCCAGTTCCAAGAACCCCAGGAAGCACTCCCGATGGTACAGATCACATTGCCCGATGGTTCGCAGCGCCAATATCCGGGGCCGGTAACGGTCGCCGAAGTGGCGCAATCGATCGGCACGGGCTTGGCCAAGGCCGCCCTGGGCGGCCGCGTGACGGTCGAAGGCGCGGAATCCAAGCTGGTCGACACCAGCTTCCGCATCGAAGGCGACGCTCGCCTGGCGATTGTCACCACCAAGGACGCCGACGGCCTCGAGCTGATCCGTCACTCCACGGCCCACTTGCTGGCCTACGCCGTCAAGTCCTTGTTTCCTGACGCCCAGGTCACCATCGGCCCCGTGATCGACAACGGCTTCTACTACGATTTTTCGTACAAGCGCCCGTTCACCCCGGAAGACCTGGCCGCCATCGAAAAGAAGATGGCCGAATTGGCCAAGAAGGACGAAGTCGTCACGCGCGAAGAATGGTCGCGCGACGACGCCGTCGAATTCTTCAAGGGCATCGGCGAGACGTACAAGGCCGAGATCATCGCTTCGATTCCCTCGAACGAGCCGCTCAGCCTGTACCGCGAAGGCGATTTCATCGACCTGTGCCGCGGCCCCCACGTGCCGTCCACGGGCAAGCTGAAAGTCTTCAAGCTGATGAAGGTGGCGGGCGCCTATTGGCGCGGCGACAGCAAGAACGAGATGCTCCAGCGCATCTACGGCACCGCCTGGGCGACCAAGGAAGACCAGGAAGCCTACCTGCACATGCTGGAAGAGGCCGAACGCCGCGACCATCGCAAGATTGGCCGCGAACTTGATCTGTTCCACTTCCAGGACGAAGCGCCGGGCCTGATTTTCTGGCACCCGAAGGGCTGGGCCCTCTGGCAGCAGGTCGAGCAATACATGCGCGCCGTGTACAACAACAACGGCTACCAGGAAGTCAAAGCGCCGCAGATCCTGGACCTGTCGCTGTGGAAGAAGACGGGCCACTGGGACAATTATCGTGAAAACATGTTCACGACCGAGTCCGAGAACCGGGTCTATGGCTTGAAGCCGATGAACTGCCCGGGCCATGTGCAGATCTTCAATTCCGGCCTGCATTCCTATCGCGAGCTGCCGCTGCGCTATGGCGAATTCGGCCAATGCCACCGCAACGAGCCCTCGGGCTCGCTGCACGGCATGATGCGGGTGCGCGGTTTCACGCAGGACGACGGTCACATTTTCTGTACCGAAGAACAGCTTCAGGACGAATGCGCCGACTTCACGGCCTTGCTGCAAAAGGTCTACCGCGACTTCGGCTTCACCGAAGTGCTGTACAAGGTCGCCACGCGTCCTGAAAAACGCATCGGCTCGGACGAAGTCTGGGATACGGCCGAACAGGCCCTGATGGAAAGCTTGCGCCGCACGGGCTGCGAATTCGAGATTTCGCCCGGGGAAGGCGCCTTTTACGGCCCGAAGGTGGAATACACCCTGAAGGACGCCATCGGCCGTCACTGGCAATGCGGTACCATCCAGGTCGACTTCTCCATGCCCGTGCGCCTTGGCGCCGAATACGTGGACCAGAATGACCAGCGCCGTCCGCCGGTCATGTTGCACCGTGCCATCCTGGGTTCGCTCGAGCGTTTTATCGGTATGCTGATCGAAAACCATGCCGGCGCGATGCCTCCCTGGCTGGCTCCGGTGCAGGCTGTCGTATGCTGCATTTCCGAACCTTCAGCCGATTATGCGGCTGAAATCACACAAAGCCTGAAAAAACAAGGCTTTAGAGTAGAGTCCGATTTGCGTGGTGAAAAAATCACTCGTAAAATTCGGGAGCACAGCCTGCAAAAGGTGCCGTACATTCTTGTCGTCGGCGACAAGGAGAAGCAAAACGGCACCGTAGCCGTACGCGGTCTGGGCGGACTGGACCTTGGCGCCATCGCATACGACGAGTTCGTCGCGCGATTGTCCGAGGATGTGTCCACCCGTCGCGACGTCAATCAACCTGATAGCAGTGCTGCTTAACATTTCTAGGAGCTTTCAACATCGCCACTGAAAAAGCCAATCGCATCAACGGTGAAATCCGCGTCCCCGAGGTGCGCCTGATAGGTCTGGAAGGGGAACAGCTGGGCATCGTCAAGATCGCCGACGCGTTCCGTCTTTCCGAGCAAAGCGACGTGGATCTGGTGGAAATCGCGCCGAACGCCGAGCCGCCGGTCTGCCGTTTGATGGACTACGGTAAGTTCAAGTACCAAGAGCAGAAGCGTCAAGCCGAAGCTCGTTCCAAGCAGAAGGTCATCCAGGTCAAGGAAGTCAAATTCCGTCCGGCCACCGACGAGGGCGACTACCAGGTCAAGCTGCGCAATTTGCGCCGCTTCCTCGAAGAGGGCGACAAGGCCAAGGTGACGCTGCGCTTCCGTGGCCGCGAAATGGCCCACCAGGAACTTGGTATGCGCGTGCTTGAACGTGTGCGTGACGATCTGCTGGAACTTGCCCAGGTCGAAGCCATGCCGAAGCTCGAAGGCCGTCAGATGGTCATGGTGCTGGCGCCGAAGAAGAAGGCCGTGCCCGCTGCGGGCAAGCCTGAGTCGGCGGCGTAAGTTCCAGCCTTGGCCTTCCCTGGAGGGCTAGGCCGCTTCCCATCCGACCCGCCGTCCATTGCGTGACCGGCGGGTTCGCTTATTGGGCGGCTCTGCGCTACGATGTAAAAAAGCCGCCTTCCCACTAGGGAAGGCGGCGTACGTTCAGGGTGTCGCGATGCATGTATTGTTCGTTATTGATCCCTTGCCGCTTCTCAAGGCGTACAAGGACAGTTCGGTTGCCATGATGCGTGCCCTCGTGGCGCGCGGTCACACGCTTAGCGTGGCCATGCAGGGCGACCTCTACATTGAGGCCGGCACGGTCAAGGCCGTCACCACGCCCATCTCGCTGGTGGCGGACGCCGATCTGCACGGCCACGATTGGTGGGCGGAGTCCGCCGCGCAAGACCTGCCGCTGGCGGATTTTGGCGCTGTGGTCATGCGCAAAGACCCTCCTTTCGACATGGAATACGTGTATTCCACGCATCTGCTCGAATACGCCGAGGCACAAGGCGCGCGCGTGTTCAATACCGGCGCCGCCATTCGCAACCATCCTGAAAAACTGGCGATCACCGAGATCAGCGAGTTCACCGCCCCGACGCTGGTGACGCGCAACATGGCTCGCCTGAAGGCCTTTCACGACACGCATCATGACGTGATCGTGAAGCCGTTGGACGGCATGGGCGGTACCGGCGTGTTCCGCTTGCAGCCCAAGGATCCCAACCTGAACGCCATCCTGGAAACGCTGACCGACAACGGCGCGCGCACCATCATGGCCCAACGGTACATCCCTGAGATCGTCAACGGTGACAAGCGCATCCTGCTGATCGGCGGCGCGCCCGTCCCGTACTCGCTGGCCCGCATTCCGCTGGCTGGCGAAACGCGCGGCAACCTGGCCGCGGGCGGCCGTGGCGTCGCACAGGAACTGTCCGCGCGTGACCGCGAAATCGCCGAAGCCGTGGCTCCCAAGCTTGCCGCGCGCGGTCTGCTGCTGGTCGGCCTGGACGTCATTGGCGACTACGTCACCGAAGTCAACGTCACCAGCCCCACCTGTTTCGTAGAGATTGCCGAACAGACCGGTTTCGATGTCGCGGGCATGTTCGTCCAGGCGCTAGAAAGCGCCGTGGCGACCACTGCCCGGGCGGCCTGATCTCTCTGGAATCCGTCATGACCACGGGTATTGTTATCGTCGTGCACGCGCCCCTGGGCGCGGCGATGCGCGAATGCGCCAGCCACGTCATGGGCAACCTTGACGGCATGCTGGCCATTCACGATATCCAGCCCGAAGACCGGCCGGACGACCTGGCGCCTGATGTCTTGAAAGACATCCTTGGGCAGGACCACGGCGCCGGCGTGCTGGTGCTGACGGACCTGATCGGCGCCACGCCCGCCAATATCTCCAAGCGGGCGGTGGCCGACGCCCAGGCGCAAGGCATCCAATGCTGCGTGCTGGCGGGCCTGAATACCCCGATGCTGCTGCGGGCGCTGACCTACCGCAACTTGCCGTTGGCGGAAACCCGCGAGAAGGCCTTGGCTGGCGGGGTGCAGGGTGTCTTGCGTGTAGACTGACGGGCAGGAATTTGCCCTATTATGTCGGCTGGCAATTCAAGCCGAAAAGCAGTTGGCGGTTTGACGTTTTGCTGTGATCAACACTGCGGCGTTCATCCGCGGTCATAATATTTCCTATGCCTACTACAGACATCGTCATCAGCAATAAATTGGGTTTGCATGCGCGGGCGGCCGCGAAGCTGACGCAGCTTGCCAGCAAGTTCTCAAGCGAGATCTTCATCTCGCGCGGTGCGCAGCGCGTGAACGCCAAGAGCATCATGGGCGTCATGATGCTGGCGGCCGGGCTGGGCGTGACGGTCAAGCTGGAGGCTTCGGGCGGCGATGCCGAACAAGCCCTTTCCGAAATCGAAACTCTGTTCGACAGCAAATTCGGTGAGCAGGAATAGACCCCCCCCTGGATCCGCCGGCCTGAGTGTTGCCCAGGCCGGATCGTCCTCGACCCGGGACCCCGCTTACGACGGATCTGGCGCTGCCAGCCCCGTCGTTTGTCTTTACGGCAAGGGGGTTGCCAAGGGATACGCCATCGGGCGGGCCGTCGTCATGGGCGCCGCTGCGCTGGAAGTGGCGCACTACCGGATATCTCCGGAAGACGTGCCTTCGGAAAGTGCCCGCCTGACCGACGCCCTGGACTCGGCGCAGCACGAGCTTCGGCAATTGGCCGACACCTTGCCGGCCGATGCGCCGCGCGAGCTGGGCGCCATGCTGAACGTGCACAGTTTGCTGCTGGGCGATCCGTTGCTGGCCGAGCAGACACTCGCCCTGATCGCCGAGCGCCATTACAACGCCGAATGGGCGTTGACCACGCAAGGCCAGATTTTGGGGCAGCAGTTCGACGCCATGGAGGACGAGTACCTGCGCGAGCGCGGGGCCGACGTCCGCCAAGTCATCGAACGCGTGCTGCATGTGCTGGCCGGCACGTCCGCCATCTTGCCCGACATGTCTCATATGGGCGGCGACGATGCGCTGGTGGTGGTGGCGCACGACATCTCGCCGGCCGACATGCTGCGCCTGCGCGGCGGCCGCTTCGCGGCGTTCGTGACCGACCTGGGTGGCCCGACCTCGCATACGGCAATCGTCGCGCGCAGCATGGGCGTGCCTGCCGTTGTGGCCATGGGCAACGTGCGCGAGCTGGTCCGCGACGGCGACATGTTGATCATCGATGGCGCTGCGGGCGCCGTGGTCGTCAACCCGTCTGACCGCATCCTTCAGGAATATCGCCGTCGTCAGGCCGCCTACGCCGACGAACGGGCCGAACTCGGCCTGTTGCGCGACGAGCCCTCGGTCACGCTGGACGGCATCGATGTGGTGCTGCACGCGAATATCGAGCTGCCCGACGAGGCTGCGCTGGCGCTGGCCTCGGGAGCGGACGGCATTGGTTTGTTCCGCAGCGAATTCCTGTTCATGGGGCGTCCGGACCTGCCCAGCGAAGAAGAGCAGTACGAAGCTTATTCGTCGGTCGTGCGGGTCATGGCCGGCCGGCCCGTCACCATTCGCACACTGGATATCGGGTCGGACAAGACGCTGGACGGCGAGGCCACCGTGGCCACCAATCCTGCGCTGGGCCAGCGCGCAATCCGCTACTGCCTGGCGCGTCCGGAAATGTTCGCGACGCAGTTGCGCGCCATCTTGCGGGCTTCAGCCCACGGGCCGGTGCGTTTGCTGATCCCGATGATCGCCCACATGCACGAAGTGGTGGCGACCAAGGCGGCGATCGAGTCCGCCCGGCGCGAGCTTGATGCGCGCGGGCAGGCGTATGCGCCGCACATGGAAGTCGGCGCCATGGTCGAGGTGCCCGCCATTGCCATCGCGATCGAGCCCTTCGTCCAGGCGCTGGACTTCCTGTCCATCGGCACCAACGACCTGATTCAGTACACCCTGGCGATCGACCGCGGCGACCATGACGTGGCGACGCTTTACGATCCCCTGCATCCCGCCGTGCTGCGCCTGGTGGCCAACACCATCAATGCGGGCGAGCGTGCAGGCAAGCCGGTGGCGGTCTGCGGTGAAATGGCGGGCGATTCCCGTATGACCCGCCTGCTGCTGGGCCTGGGTCTGACCGAGTTCTCGATGCACCCGCAACAGTTGCTGGACGTGAAGCGCGAGGTGCGCCGGGCGCATTCCAACGCGTTGCGGATCAAGGTCGCCACCGCGCTGAACCGCGCCTTGCCGGTGGATCTGGACGCGCTGGATCCGACCTGAACCAGCGTTGCGCTTCGGCGCCGCCAAGCAGCGGAATAGAAAAAGCCCGGACCTTGCGGTCCGGGCTTTTTTGTCCTTCACAACCCGATTACTGTGATCAGCTGTGGTACGCCGATTCGCCGTGGCTCGTGACGTCCAGGCCTTCGCGCTCCTGGTCTTCGGGCACACGCATGCCGCACAGGGCATTGGCGATCTTGTAGGCAATCCACGCCACCACGCCGGACCAGACGATGGTCAGCAGCACGCCTTCCAGCTGGACCCACAGTTGGTGGGCGATCATGCCAGGCTCGGCCAGGCCGGGGCCACCCAGGACTTGTGCATTGAACACCCCCGTCAGCAGGGCGCCGACGATACCGCCCACGCCGTGGATGCCGAACACGTCCAGTGCATCATCGGCACGCAGCAGGCGCTTCAGGCCATTCACGCCCCAGACGCAGACGATACCGGCAACCACGCCGATGATCAGTGCGCCCACCGGGCCAACCAGGCCGGCGGCGGGGGTGATGCCCACCAGGCCGGCAATCGCGCCGGAGGCGGCACCCAGCATCGAGGGCTTGCCCTTGATGGCCCATTCCGTGAACAGCCAGGCCAGGACGGCGCCAGCAGTCGCGATCATCGTGTTGAAGAAGGCCAGGGTGGCGTTCTCGTTGGCGGCCAGGGCCGAACCGGCGTTGAAGCCGAACCAGCCCACCCACAGCAGGGCGGCGCCCACGAAGGTCATCGGCAGGTTGTGCGGCTGCATCGCTTCGCGGCCGTAGCCCACGCGCTTGCCCACCACATAGGCGCCCACCAGGCCGGCTACACCGGCGTTGATGTGCACCACGGTGCCGCCGGCGAAGTCCAGCGCGCCCTTGGCATTCAGCAGGCCAGGCGCCGTTTCGGAGGCGAACCACACCATGTGGGCGATTGGCACGTAGGCAAACGTGAACCAGATCACCGTGAATACCAGCACGGCCGAAAACCGGGCGCGCTCGGCAAAGCTGCCCACGATCAGCGCGCAGGTGATGCCGGCGAACGTGGCCTGGAACGAGGCGAACAGCAGCTCGGTCAAGGTGTTCGACATGGCGTACTTGCCGTCAGCCGGTGTGAACATGCCAGAGAAGAAGGCGCGCGACAGGCCGCCGAAGAACGCGTTGCCTTCGGTGAAGGCAAGCGAATAACCGTAGATGAACCAGAGAACCAGGCCCAGCACGAACGTGCACAGCACTTGCAGCAACACAGACAGCACGTTCTTGCTGCGTACCAGGCCGCCATAGAACATCGCCAGACCGGGTACGGCCATCATCAATACAAGCAGGGTAGAGACGAGCAACCAGGAGATATCTGCTTTATCCATTTTCAGGCTCCAATGAGTCTTTCTTTATTTATTTACAGCGCAGCTTCGCCAGCTTCACCTGTGCGGATACGGATCACCTGTTCCAGCGGGGCGGCAAAGATCTTGCCGTCGCCGATCTTTCCGGTACGGGCGGCTTGTTCGATCGCTTCGATGACTTGATCGACAAGGTGGTCTGGCACCGCGGCTTCGACCCGCAGCTTGGGCAAAAAGTCGACGGCGTATTCCGCGCCGCGATACAGCTCGGTGTGACCCTTCTGGCGTCCAAATCCCTTGACTTCAGTGACGGTCAGACCTTGGACGCCGATTCCGGATAGAGCCACCCGCACTTCGTCGAGCTTGAAGGGCTTGATGATGGCGATGATGAGTTTCATGGCATTTCCTCTCATGGTTGCACGTTGGCCTCGACTATCAAGCAAATTTCATGCCATGTTGGTGAAACCCGGGTGAGCGGGGGGCAGGCGCTTGAGTTGTGCCTGTTTGCACCAAGATGGTGCTTCATGCACCACACAACGGCCTCAAATTGGTGCGTAACGCGGGGCATCCCGGGCTTGAAACGAAATATGTTTCAACGCCCCCATTTGTAGCCAGTTGATGCTGGGGGTGTTGCGGTTTGTAGTGGATTGCGAAGCGGCCGCGCACGTCATTCGTTCCAGCACTGCGGGCCGGACAGCGTTACGGGCCGTGGGTGTCGGGGAAAGGGGAGGCAATTCAGCCGCCCCCCTTTTTGGGGTCGGAGCGGCGAAAAAATAGGGATGTGTTTGATACCGGGGTTTACACGGATACGCTTGTTGCGGAGGGGGCACTGAAGAAGAATCAACAACAGCCCATGGCTTATCCAGAAAGAGCCAGGGCGAATCGGGCTGCCGGAGAGACGTTGCCGGTGTGGCGGCCCGCCCAAATAAAAAGCAAGAACGGAAAGAGGGCACCATGAATATTCAACGCAAGATGATCGGCATGTTGGTGTTGGCGGCATCGGTCGGCGTACTGGCCGGCTGCAACAAGAGCGACGAAAAGGCGGCTGCGCCTGCTGCTTCCTCTGCGCCGGCTCCGGCCGCCACGACGCCGGCACCGACGACGCCCGCGCCTTCCGCGACGACGCCGCCGGCGACGGGCGCCACGGCTTCTGTTCCGGCCGAGTGCGAGGCGTATCTGGCCAAGGTCAATGCTTGCATGGACAAGCTGGGCAGCAGCAACCCGGCGGCTGCCAGCATCAAGCAGCAGCTCGAGTCGGCCAAGTCGCAGTGGGCGGCGATTCCCGACAAGACTCAATTGGCAGCGCAGTGCAAGCAATCGTCGGACCTGTTCGCGCAATCGGCAACCCAGATGGGTTGCCCGTAACGATGTTGGTAGGGGGTTGCCGCCATGGCAGCCCGGTTTTCTCCTGTGCTTTGATGGGCGGTCACCGCATGCGGCCCGCCCTCTTTTTTTGCCCGTTCGTCCTGCAGCGTGGCGCTTGAAGCACTACACTCGAGGCATCAAGAACACCCAGAGGCCGCTATGAATAACCGCACCCAATGGATGGAAGACATCCAGAAAAACATTTCCGACCTGATCGCCCGCAGCCCTGCGGCTGACGTTGAAAAGAACGTGCGCGCGATGATGGCCCAGGCTTTCACCAAGATGGATCTGGTCACGCGCGAGGAATTCGACGTGCAGGCCGACCTGCTGGCGCGCACCCGTGCTCGCGTGGACCAGTTGGCGGCGCAGGTGCAGCAGCTGGAAGAGCGCTTGTCGGCATTGGACAAGTAGGCTGGCGCCGCTCGGCGCTGGCACGACGACGACCGCCCGGAGCGGTCGTTTTTTTGGCCGTCTTCTTTTTGGCCGCGTTATGTGCCGCGACCATCAATGGAATGATCGACACGGCACCTTGGAGAGCGGTTGTTTTTGTCACGCTCTCGCCTGCGGGCGCGGTGTAATTGCGGATACTGATGCTCTTGTTCCCTTCGGGAGAGCGTCTTGACGCTTGCCGTTCTTGCCAGCCGGGCGCTTAGTGGGCTGCATGCGCACGCCGTCCGGGTTGAAACCCATCTGGGTCCGGGGCTGCCCAGTTTCAATGTCGTGGGGTTGCCCGACACCGAAGTGCGCGAAAGCCGTGAACGCGTGCGCGCGGCTATTCTCAATAGCGGCTTTGGCTTTCCGCCCGGGCGTATCACGGTGAACCTGTCGCCCGCCGATATTCCCAAGGAATCGGGCCGGTTCGACCTGCCCATTGCGCTGGGGTTGTTGCTGGCCTCCGGCCAACTGGCCGCGCCCACGGACGGTAGCGGGCCGGATCTGCCTGTAGCCGACCCCACGCTGGCCGGCTTGGTGTTGGCGGGCGAATTGTCCTTGACCGGCGCGCTGGTGCCTGTTGCCGCCCCGTTGGTGATTGCGTTGAGCGTGGCCCGCGAGGCGCCCGATGCCACGCTGATCCTGCCGGCGGGCAGCGCGGAGCAGGCGGCTTGGGTGCCGGGGCTTAATGTGTTGTCGGCACGCAGCCTGGCGGACGTGGCCGCGCACGTCACGGGGGCGTGCCGGTTACCGAACGCGGTGCCCAAGGCGTGGCCGCCGGCGCCGCCCGTGCCCTGCTTGTCGGATGTGCGGGGGCAGCCCGGCGCGCGGCGTGCGCTGGAAGTGGCCGCGGCCGGCGGTCATAGCCTGCTGATGATCGGCCCGCCTGGCGCAGGCAAGAGCATGCTGGCATCCCGCCTTCCGGGCTTGTTGCCGCCCTTGCAGCGCAGCCAGGCCCTGGAAGCGGCCGCGGTGGCCGCGCTGGCGGGAATGCCCGAGGCGCTGATGGGGCATCCTCCGTTCCGATCGCCACATCATTCGGCTAGCGTCGCGGCGCTGGTTGGCGGCGGCAGCCGTCCCCGGCCGGGCGAAATCAGCCTGGCGCACCATGGCGTGCTATTCCTGGATGAACTCCCGGAGTTCAGTCGGCGCACGCTGGAAGCGTTACGTGAACCGCTTGAGGCGGGCAGGGTGGTGATCGCCCGTGCCTTGCATGCCGCCCAATTCCCTGCGCGCTTCCAATTGGTCGCGGCGATGAATCCTTGTCCTTGTGGCTGGCGTGGGCATCCGGCGCGGGCCTGTCTTTGCTCGCCCGATCAGGTGACGCGCTATGTTGGCAAGATATCGGGGCCGTTGCTGGATCGCATCGACCTGCATGTGGCGTTGCCGCCATCCGACCCCGAGTCCATGGGCGGCCCTCCCGGCGAGGCGTCCGGCCCTGTCCAGGAGCGGGTGATACGTTGCCAGGAGCGCCAGCAAGCCCGGCAGGGCAAACTGAACGCCGCCTTGACGGGGACAGAGCTGGACCGGCATTGCGTCATGGACGGCGAGGCGCAGGCGCTGCTTTTTCAAGCCATGCGCCGTATGGCGGGGTCTGGGCGGGCGTTACACCGGGCGCTGCGGGTGGCGCGCACAATCGCCGATCTGGACGGGGCGGACGTGCTGGCTGCCGGGCACGTGGCGCAGGCGGTGCAGTACCGTCGCCCTGGCGTATGATGTCCCGCGGGAACCCCTGGACGGGTCCGCTTGGCTTTTTGCCGCGGCCGACTCGACAAAGACCAGGAAATCACCATATAATCAAAGGCTTTCCCGGATCTCGGCCATTTTTTGCCAAGAGCTGGGGGAGGCCGTGCGTGGCAGCAATGCCATGGCGGAGGGAAATAACCCAGCAAGACCCCGAAGTACCCCAAGAAGTGGCAACAGGTCTACAAGTTTTGCCGTCGCATCGGTGCTAGCCCTAGGGCTTTCGGCCAGCAACGCCAAACACCTCGCGTCATGTCAAATCAACAATGAGTTTAGTTTAGGGAATCATCATGCCCAAGATGAAAACCAAGAAAAGCGCCTCCAAGCGCTTTAAGGTTCGCGGCAGCGGCTCCATCAAGCGTGGTCAGGCGTTCAAGCGCCACATTCTGACCAAGAAGACCACCAAGGCCAAGCGTCAACTGCGTGGCTCGGCAGCGGTTCATGAATCCAACGTGGCCTCCGTCAAGGCCATGATGCCTTTCGCTTGATAAGGGAGATCTAATATGCCTCGCGTCAAACGCGGCGTAACTGCCCGCGCACGTCACAAAAAAGTCATTGCCGCCGCCAAGGGTTACCGTGGCCGCCGCGGTAATGTGTTCCGTATTGCCAAGCAAGCAGTCATGCGCGCTGGCCAATACGCCTACCGCGACCGTCGTAACAAGAAGCGCACGTTCCGTGCTCTGTGGATCACGCGTATCAACGCTGCCGTCCGCGAACATGGCGTTAGCTACAGCGTGTTCATCGCTGGTCTGAAGAAGGCTTCGATTGAACTCGACCGTAAGGTCCTGGCCGATCTGGCCGTGCGCGACAAGGCCGGCTTTGCCGCCATCGTGCAGCAAGCCAAGGCTGCCTTGGCTGCCTGATCGCGCGCTTTAACTCATCGCGCATCGCTGCAAACGGGGCTGTAATAGCCCCGTTTGCGTTTTGAAGGCTGGATTTCATGACTCTATTGGTTGACGACCTGGTCTCCCAGGCGCAAGAACGGTTCGCCGCGGCTACGGATGCCGCCGCGCTTGAGAACGCAAAGGCTCGATTCCTGGGTAAGGAAGGCGCACTGACGGTGCTGCTGAAAGGCCTTGGCAAACTCGATCCCGAGCAGAAGCGCGAAATGGGCGCCCGGATCAATCAGGCCAAGCAACAAGTCGAAGAGCTTCTGACCGCTCGCCGCGCCGCGTTGGCGCAGGCGGAGTTGGATGCCCGGCTGGCCTCGGAAACCATTGACGTCACGTTGCCTGGACGCGGTCGCGCGCCGGGCGGCATCCATCCGGTGATCCGGACCTGGGAGCGCGTGGAAGCCATCTTCCGTTCCATTGGCTTCGATGTGGCCGACGGCCCCGAAGTGGAAAACGACTGGACCAATTTCACCGCGTTGAACAACCCGCTGGACCATCCGGCGCGTTCGATGCAGGACACGTTCTACGTCGACATGAACGACGCCGACGGCCTGCCGCTGCTGCTGCGCACGCACACCAGCCCCATGCAGGTGCGCTACGCCCGCATGCACAAGCCGCCCATCAAGGTGATTGCACCCGGGCGCACCTACCGCGTCGACAGCGACGCCACGCACTCGCCCATGTTCCACCAGGTGGAAGGGCTCTGGATCGCCGAGGACATCTCGTTTGCCGATCTGAAAGGCGTGTATACCGATTTTCTGCGTTGCTTCTTTGAAAGCGACGATCTCGTCGTGCGCTTCCGTCCGTCGTTCTTCCCGTTCACGGAACCGTCCGCCGAAATCGACATGATGTTCACGTCGGGTCCCAATCGTGGCCGTTGGCTGGAAATTTCCGGCTCGGGCCAGGTGCACCCCGAAGTGGTGCGCAATTTCGGCCTTGATCCCGAGCGCTACATCGGCTTTGCCTTCGGTTCCGGACTTGAGCGCCTGACGATGTTGCGCTACGGCGTCAACGATCTGCGCCAGTTCTACGAAGGCGATTTGCGCTTCTTGCGCCAGTTCAACGAATAACAGACGGCTGATCATGCAATTTCCCGAATCCTGGCTGCGTACGCTGGTCAACCCTCCGATCGCAACCGATGAACTCGCGCACCGGCTCACCATGGCCGGCCTGGAAGTCGAAGACACCGTGCCCGCCGCGCCTGCCTTTACCGGTGTGGTCGTGGGCCATATCGTCGACATCGCTCCGCACCCCGACGCCGACAAGCTGCGCGTCTGCCAGGTGGACGATGGCTCCGGCGAACGCCTGCAAATCGTGTGCGGCGCGCCGAACGCGGCCGCCGGCCTGAAAGTGCCGCTGGCCCGCGTGGGCGCGGAGCTGCCTGGCGGCATGAAGATCGGCGTGGCCAAAATGCGCGGCGTGCAATCGTCGGGCATGCTGTGTTCGGCCCGCGAACTGGGCCTGTCGCAAGACCACGCCGGCCTGCTGGAACTGCCCGCCGACATGGTGCCCGGCGAATCCATCCGCGAAGCGCTGGACCTGGACGACACGCTCTTCACGCTCAAGCTCACGCCCAACCGCGCCGATTGCCTGTCGATCCTGGGTGTGGCGCGTGAAGTGGCTGCCCTGACGGGTGCGCCGCTGTCCGTGCCGACCGCCGTCGCCGTGCCCGTCACGCTGGACGAGCGCCTGCCCGTCAAGATCGAAGCCCCTGATCTGTGCGGCCGTTTTGGCGGCCGCGTGATTCGTGGCGTGAACGCCCGTGCGGCAACGCCGGGCTGGATGAAGACGCGCCTGGAGCGCGCCGGCCAGCGCTCGTTGTCGGCGCTGGTGGATATCTCCAACTACGTCATGCTGGAACTGGGCCGTCCGTCGCACGTGTTCGATCTGGATAAGATCGGCGGCGACATCAGCGTGCGCTGGGCGCATGAAGGCGAAACGCTGGAACTGCTGAACGGCCAAACCATCACGCTCGACCCGAAAGTGGGCGTGGTGGTGGCAGGCGATCAGGTGGAAAGCCTGGCGGGCATCATGGGCGGCGAAGCCACCTCCGTGACGCTGGATACGCAGAACATCTATCTGGAAGCCGCGTTCTGGTGGCCGCAAGCCATTGCGGGCCGCGCGCGCCGCTACAAGTTCAGCTCGGAAGCCAGCCACCGCTTCGAGCGTGGCGTGGATTACGCCAGCATCCCCGAGCACCTGGAATTCATCACCCGCCTGATCGTCGATATCTGCGGCGGCCAGGTTGGCCCCATCGACGACCAGATCGTCAACCTGCCGGCCCGTCCGCCCGTGCGCATGCGCCTGGCGCGTTGCCACCGCGTGCTGGGCGTGCCCGTCACGCAGGAACAGGTCGCGAAGATCTTTGGTAGCTTGGGCCTGGATTTCACGGTCGAAGGCGATGACTTCATCGTCAGCCCGCCGTCGTATCGTTTCGATCTTCAGATTGAAGAAGACCTGATCGAGGAAGTGGCCCGCATCTACGGTTTCGAGAGCATCCCCGATGTGCCGCCGATGGCGCGCGCCAAGATGTTCTCGCAGCCGGAAGTGCACCGCGGCGCGCATGCGCTGCGCCGCCTGACCGCCGCGCAGGACTACCAGGAAGTCGTGAACTACAGCTTCGTCGAAGCGGATTGGGAACGCGACTACGCCGGCAACGAAACGCCGGTTCGTCTGGTCAACCCGATTGCCAGCCATCTGTCGGTCATGCGTTCCAGCTTGATCGGCGGCCTTATCGCCAACATTCGCCACAACGCCAACCGCAAGCAGTCGCGCGTGCGCCTGTTTGAATTGGGCCGCGTGTTCATGCGCGACGCGTCCGTAGAGGACGGTCCGCTGGAAGTGGCGGGTGTGAGCCAGCCGATGCGCTTGTCTGGCGCGGCCTGGGGGCCGGCAGTGGAAGAGCAGTGGGGCGTCGCGACGCGCCAGGTGGACTTCTATGACGTGAAGATGGATGTCGAAGCGCTGTTCGGTGCACGCGGCCGCCGCCTGCGTTTCGAAGCCGCCGCGCATCCCGCGTTGCATCCGGGCCGTAGCGCTCGCATCGAACTGGACGGCCGTGCGATCGGTTGGATCGGCGAACTGCACCCGCGTTGGGCGCAGCAAGCGGACCTGGCGCACGCGCCGGTGGTCTTCGAATTGAACGTTGACGCCTTGTCCGAAGGCGAGCTGCCCGAAGTGCGCGAACTGTCGCGTCAGCCCGTGGTGGTGCGCGATCTGGCATTGTGGGTGGATGCTCCTGTGTCCACGCAGTCGATGCTGGACACGGTGGCTGCGGCCGTCAAGGCGGATGCGCAATTGGCCGTGGTGCAGGATGTGCGCGTGTTCGACGTGTGGCGCGAGAAGTCCCACGGCAGCGAACCCGTCACCGAGAAAAGCCTTGCTTTCCGTTTCTGGCTACAGGACACTGAAGTTACTCTGGACGAAGCCCGTGTGGCCGATTGCCTGTCCCGCATCAAGGATGCATTGGTCAGTGCCCACGGCGCGCGCCAGCGTGCTTGAACCATGGGGAACAGTATGCTTGCTGCCGAGCCGCGCACTCTGACCAAGGCTGAGCTTGCCGAACTGCTCTTCGAGCGTGTCGGCCTGAACAAGCGCGAAGCCAAGGACATCGTCGATACCTTCTTCGAAGAAATCCGCGATGCCCTGGCTCGCGGAGATTCGGTCAAGCTTTCGGGCTTTGGCAATTTCCAGGTGCGCGACAAGCCGCCGCGCCCTGGCCGCAATCCCAAGACCGGCGAGACCATTCCCATCGCCGCACGCCGCGTGGTCACGTTCCACGCGAGTCAGAAACTCAAGAGCGTGGTGGAGCAGGCGACCCCTGCTGCGCCCGATGCCGCGGACGCCGCGGAGTGATACGCTTTGTCGGTAATTGTTATCGGCTTCCTGCGCCCGCGCGGCATAAAATTCGCTTATGACACGTACTGAACCCACCGTTACCTTACCGCCCATCCCCGCCAAGCGTTACTTCACCATTGGCGAAGTCAGCGAGTTGTGTGGCGTCAAGCCCCACGTCTTGCGGTACTGGGAACAGGAATTCACGCAGCTCAAACCCGTGAAGCGCCGCGGCAACCGCCGCTACTATCAGCATCACGAAGTGCTGCTCATCCGGCGCATCCGCTCCTTGCTGTACGAGCAAGGCTTCACGATCAGCGGCGCGCGCAATCGCCTGGGCGACGCGCGCGACACGCCGCATGATCAAGATGCCGCGGTGCGTCTGTCGGGCGCCGAAATGCAGGCCTTGCGCAACGAGCTCGGCAACGTCTCGACGATGTTGGCCGATGCGTTGGGCTTGCCGCCAAACGCGGCGGCGAGCGTACCGGCCAGCGCAAGCACCGTCGGCACCGCCGCTTAAGCGGTGAAGGCGCAGTTGTCCAAGATCATTTGATCGAACGTAGTACCTGCATCGCGCGTGGCGCTTGAAGCGACGCGCGATGCCAGCAAGCAGTACGTTGCGCTTCGTGCGCCGCCTTGCACACCGCTTGTGCAGGCGAGGAACATGAAGCGCAAATTTTTTTGAGTATTCAGCACTTTTTTTGCACCAATGCGTGCAAACAAATTTTTGTTCTGCTATACTCTCTTTCTTTCGGGGCGTAGCGCAGCCTGGTAGCGCACTTGCATGGGGTGCAAGGGGTCGCGAGTTCGAATCCCGCCGTCCCGACCAGAAGTTCCAAGGCCGTTAGTGAGAAATCACTAACGGCCTTTCTCATTGGTTTTTCGTATTCGTATTTCGTATTTTTTGTATTTGGGAAGCTGTGGTGCATTGCCCTTTGCTGGGTGCATCTATGAGCGATGGTCGCTGGGCAGGGGCCTAAGATGTGTTATTGCGAAACAGCGATATCTTTATGGAGACGAATCGCCCATAGTGGCCGCGGGAATATTTTTTCCCTGTACCTCTAGGACATACATTGAAGATTGAAACTGGTATCGTGAAGTGGTTCAACAACGACAAGGGCTACGGCTTTATTTCCCCGGAACTGGGTGGTAAAGACCTCTTCGCGCATTACTCCGAAATTCAGGGTGACGGGCACAAATCGCTTGAAGAGAATCAGCGTGTTTCGTTCGTCGCCGGCCAAGGACAGAAAGGTCCTCAGGCGACCATGATCAAATTGATCTAATTGCGCTGAGCTGCTTGCCGTAGCGCAAGCAGCTTGATGGCAGATTGGCAGGGCCGGATCCTTTGAAACATTGGATCCGGCCCTTTCGTTTTGGGTTTTACGTCAGTCAAAAACGTCGAAAAGCACATCGGCGACGATTGCGGTAGCCACCGCTACGAGAATCAGATCCGAACCGGCGACTCTCCATTCATAGCCGGGATAAACCGGCAGGCGAGCCAGCATCGGGCCCGGGACCATCTTCTTTGCGATGCCAGGAGGCAGGGGCTTGCCGCGAGCCAGGTTCTTGCGGACCCCTGGCGGCAACGAGCTGTAGCCAGACATCCCATATTCTGAGGCGTAGCCTCTGGCGGTGGTGATCGTGATGCCGGCGTGGCGAAGCGTGACATTCACGTCACCGGAACCGCCTCCGCCGCCTTTTGACGAACCGCCATTGCCGCCATTGCCGTTATTGCCGCTATTGCCCTTGTTTGAGCCGTTGCCGTTGCCGTTGCCCTTGCCCGAGCCTTTACCGTTGCTTGAATTCCCCTGGCCTTGACCCGAATTGTCGGACTTGCCTTTTCCTTCGGGAGGAGCGGCCAGGGCATTGCCGCCCAGGAACACACAGCAAATGGCCGCAGTAATGAATTTTTTGGTTGTGAGGGCGCTCATGGATGGCTCCTGGTTGGCGGATTAGCCGAAATACAGCAATCCAATTCTAGGGCGGGCAAGCCTTTTGGCGTAGATGCCAAACTGATAAAGATGTAAGCAGGTCTGGAGCCAATAGACGAAAGGATTGGAGGGCGGTGTGGCCGCGCGCGGTTTGGGTGGCATGCCGAAAGGGCAAAGTGCTGGTATAACTTCCGCGCATCAGAGCAAAACCAATCGTGCAAAGGATCCCCGTGTCGAGCAATCTCCCGGCAAACCGCTATTTCGCGTTGACCGCAAGTGCGCTCCGGCAGCAAGGCGGTCGACTATTGAAATCGACGCCATGGGCGTTTGCCGTGTTTGTCATGACGCTTCCGGTCGCGCTGCTGTTGCCGCATCGGTCCTCGGTGTATTCGGCATTTTTCCTGTTTATCGTCGTAAATTTGCTGGCATTGACGCGCGTGTCGGTCGCCTGGCTTCGGCAAGTCGTTCCCGGCGGTCATGCGAACAGCCCGGACTGGCGCTTGGGCAAGCCCGAGTGGATGTCTCTTGGCCTGCTGGCGCTGCTTATCGCGATAGGCACAGGTTTGATGTACGCCACCGCCCGGGTGCCCGTGGTTCTTTATTTTGCGTTGGACGGCGTTCTCGATAGCGTGTTCTTCGTAAGCCTGTTCCTGGCGCTGGCGGCTATCTGGTTGCCGGTACTGTATCTGGTCAGCACGTTTTTCCAGAGCCTTGCACGGGCGGCCGTATCGGGGCGCTACGATTTTTGGCGGACGCGCCAAGAAGGGCAGACACCGGCTTGGTCCATGATGAGCGTGCTGTTCTTGCTGGCGGTATTTTTGGTGCTTACGGGCGCCTTGCTGTCGAAGGCGATATCCGACATGTCGCTTGCCGCGATTGCACTTGGCCTGTTGGGCATCCTGCTCTGTCTCGGAATGGTGATGATGGTCACGACGATGTGCGCCGTTGCGTACCGCGAGCGTCGGTAAGGTCGATCCCCATGAACTCCTTTCGTCAAATCCAAGCCGGCCGCGCCATGTTGGCCGCGGAAGTCATGGGGAGGGGCGACCCCGTTATCTTCCTGCATGCGGCGATTTGTGATCGCCGGATGTGGCGGGCGCAGATGGAAGTAACGGGCACGGCCCACTTGCTCACCCTGGATCAACCAGACGCGGTTTCACGCCTGCTGACGGGCTTTATTTAACGGCGCTTATCTGCCCGCCGCGGCGCGGGCGGCAGGGGATTGCCGACGTGGCTGGCCAGCCAGTGTTCGATCTTGTCGTCCCTGCGGGCAGCCCAATCGCGGCCGATTTCCAGCACCAGCATATTGCGGGTATCGCCGTAGTCCTGGCCGGGTTCCTTCTGGAACATTTCCCGCCAGATGTCCGAGGCGACCAGATCCGTCGTCAACAGGACGCCAATACCCTTGGCGTCGATCCACAGCGGGGCGGCGCGCTCGTCGACGTGTTTCTTCAGGTTTTCGAGCAGCTTCTGTGCGAGCGAGGCGTTGTCTTTCGATGCCGAAATCAGGACCAGATATTGCCGGTGGTCGCTGGAGGGTTCGTCGGAGTCGCCAAAAGGGTTTTCCATGGTGCATTCCTTTCGGGTAAGCGTGCATTGGGGCGCGAATGCGTCCTTGGCGGACAGGTTACTCGACCCGCGCGCCGCGCCGTGCTGTTATGGCGAAAGTTCTGCCGTTCTGTGCCTGTCGCGCGGTGGCCGCGCCCTTGCATACTGCGTCCTTTCCTTCGCACAAAGAGAAGCCTGCATGCGCTACCGATACGTCACCGCCGATGTCTTTACCACCGAGCCCTATAGCGGCAACCCGTTGGCGGTTGTGCTGGACGCACAGGGGCTGGAGTCCGCGCAGATGCAGCGTATCGCGCGCGAATTCAATTATTCGGAAACCAGCTTCGTGTTGCCGCCGAAAGACCCGGCGCATACCGCCTGGGTACGCATCTTCACGCCTGACCGCGAAGTGCCGTTCGCCGGGCATCCCAATGTGGGTACCGCGGCAGTGCTGGCGCGCGAGATGATCACCGCCGGGCGTCCCGCGCCGGACGCATTCGTTTTCGAAGAGGCGGCGGGCCTGGTGCGGATCTCGGTGACGGCGGGCGCAAAGGGTGTGGAGGGCGTGGAACTGTTGGCGCCGCAGCCGTTGTCGCGCGCCAGCGAAGCGCCGGTGGCGGCGGTGGCCCGGGCCTTGAAATTGGAGCCCGCCGACATCGACACGTCGGCGCACGCGCCGCAGGTTGTCTCGGTGGGGCTGATCTTTCTGGTCGTGCAGTTGCGCAGCCGCGATGCGCTGCGCCGCGCGGCGCCGGACGTTGATGGCTATGCCGCGCTGCTGCCGCTGGACGGTGCGAAGTCCATCTATGCCTATACCACCGACACGGCCGCAGACGCCGGCGACGCGCCGGCGGACATCCAGGCCCGGATGTTCACCGGACGCATGACCGAAGACCCCGCCACGGGCAGCGCGACGGCGGCGATGACGGCGTTGCGCGCGGCACTGCGAGGCGACGGGATGTTGCGGCTACGCGTGAAGCAGGGTGTGGACATGGGCCGGGCAAGCTTGCTGCTGGCGCACGCAGAGTCTCGGTCCGACGGCGTCTGGGCGGGCGTTGCGGGCCAGGCGGTCATCGTCATGGAAGGCACGTTGCCTGCGCCCGAGGCGTCTTGATGGCTCAAGCCGTGTTGCACGGTGTTGCCTGCCGCGCAGGGGCTCGTGTATGCTCTTTGCATGAACGCAATGCACTTCGCGCCGGCACGCCGCGCAGATAACCGACGAATCACTCGACGTCTACGTTGAGTGGCAAGTCACGTTCAGGCGCTGAATTTTCGGCGCTCCATCCTGAAGGCCACGATACCCCTCGTGGCCTTTTTGTTGGTGCTTTGCCGTTCCCGCTCGCGAGGCGTATCGCCAGGCTTTCGTCCCCTTGTCAAAGGAACGAAGCATGACCCCCCAAGACCTTTCCATCCGGCCCTACCATCCCGCCGATGAGTGCGCCATCGTCCAGCTATGGCACGATTGCGGCCTGACTCGACCCTGGAACGATCCGGTGAAAGACATCGCGCGCAAGCTGACCGTGCAGTCCGATCTCTTCCTGGTGGGTGAGGCGCAGGGCGCGCTCGTGGGCACGCTGATGGGCGGCTATGACGGCCATCGCGGTTGGATCAACTACCTGGCGGTTTCGCCCACGCATCAGCGGCGCGGCTACGCCACCGCGCTGATGCGCGCGGTGGAGCGAAAGCTGCTGGAAATGGGGTGCCCCAAGATCAATCTGCTGATCCGCGCGGGCAACGTGGCGGTGCAAGGGTTTTACGAATCGCTGGGGTTTCAGCAAGACGAGGTGGTCAGCCTGGGCAAGCGGCTGATCCCTGACCTTTAAGCGGAACGGATCCGGCACGGGGATGTGCCGGATCCGTCCGCGGCCGACGCAGCCGTTGTTTAGATCGCGACGGTCAGGTAGACGGCCTCGCGGCCGATGATCGGCATGCGAGTTGGCATGAAGATCGTGCAGTGGTCGCATGGCGAACGGATTTCTTCGGTGCCGTTCGTGGCGATCAGCTCGTCCTTGTCGAAGGTCTCGAACCCGATGACTGGGCGCGTGAAGCGGAAGTCGTCGGACTTCACCATGTGGACCTCCAGCAGGCGGTATCGCTGCGGGGCCGGGGGCGGGACGGCGCCGGCCGGGGCATCGATCAGGCCCGTGTGCGCCAGGAAGCGCATCGTGACATCGGTGGCCAGGTCGGCGGCGGACTTGGCGAAGTGCTGCCCGCATTCCACCACCAGCGAACCGCCGCTGTCAGATAGCGGATCGCCATGATGGCCATAGCCCATGACGCCCGTGCCCGGGAACTTGTGCTGCGGCATGACCAGGTGCACCAACGGCGCGCCCACGGCGGCGGCCAGCGCGGTGTTGCGGTCCATCTCGTTGTAGACCCAGAATGGCTGGACCGGCGCGCGGGTCGAATGGATGTCCAGGACGAAATCGGCGGCATCCAGCACCGGGCGCAGTTCGCGGGCGCGGCGCAATTCGGGGCTGTCTTCAGTGCCGTCCAGCATGGCTGCGGACCAGATGCGGTTCAGGTTGTGCACCAGCTGGCGGTTTTCGTAGGGCTGGTCGATGTCGAACGCCTCATACGCTTCGACGTGGGCGAAGCTGACTGTGAGCGTGCCGATCTTCGGGCGCACCCCGGTGTCCAGCAGATGGGTCGCGGCGACCATGCCACAGATCTCATTGCCGTGGGTGATGGCGTTGATGAGCACGTGCGGGCCGGGTACGCCGGACTCGAAGCGGTGGACGTAAGGGATGCCGGTGTTGCCCTCCCGGTAGGCCGAGAGGTCGCGGGGCAAGACTTCAAGGGGGGCGGTGTCGGGTTCGAAAGCGGGATTTTGCATGGGATGGGGCCTATTCAGGGCGGATGCCGGCGCGGTCGATCAGGTCTTTATACAGCGCCAGGCGTTCGGTCATCATGGTGGTGAACTATTGCGGAGTCTGGTTCTCTGGCGGCAGGGCGCCGGCCTTCTCCAGCGCTTGCGGCATGCCGTCCTGACTGGCGGCCGAGCGTACGGCGGCAAGCAGGGCCTGGACGATGTCGTCTGGCGTGTCGGCCGGGGCGGCCAGCCCGATCCACGACATTGCGTTCAGGACCGGGTAGCCTAATTCGGCGAAGGTCGGCACGTCGGGCAGGGCGTCCAGGCGCTTGGGCGCCGCCACGGCCAGCGCGCGCATCTTGCCTACCTGGATGTGGGGCAGGAAGGGCGCCAGGTTGTCCAGCGCGAACTGCGCCTGATTGGACAGCAGGGCGTTGATCAAGGGCGCGCCGCCACGGTACGGCACATGCATGGCCTGCACCTGCAGGGTGTTCTTGAACAGTTCCGCGTTGAGCTGGCCCATGCTGCCGATGCCGGCCGTTGCGTAGTGCAGCTCGTCGGGACGGGCCTTCAGCAACGCGACGAATTCGGTCAGGGTCTTGGCTGGCACGTCGATGTTCGTCACCAGCACATTCGGCGTGCGCGACAACTGCGAGATCGAGATGAAATCCTTGATCGGGTCATAGCCCAGATCATTGCGCATCAGGGGGTTGGCCAGATGCGAGCTTTGCGACGAGGCGACCAGCGTGTAGCCGTCAGGCTTGGCGCGCGCCACGCGCTGGCTGCCGATGGCACCGCCCGCGCCATCGCGGTTTTCGATGACGATGGTCGTGCCTAGCGCCCGGCCCAGCGCGTCCGCGTAGATACGGCCGATCAAGTCGACGGATCCGCCTGCGGGAAACGGCACGACCAGCGTAATGGGGCGGGAGGGGTAGGCATTGGCCCGTGCCGTCAGGGGCAGGGCGGCTGCGCCCAGCCCGGCAAGGACGAGGCTGCGGCGCATCAGGGACGGCGCAGCGGAGGGATGCTTCATGGCGCTCTCTTGTGGTCGAAGTCGGATTGGTCTATTTTGCAATACTCATTGCAGGCAAGAATATAAGATGCAATGAATATTGTGGAATTTGGGGTTATCACCTAGTGCCGCCTATTGTGGAATCGCTGCCATCATGAATCTGAACCAACGCATCGCCACCTACGCCAAGAAGCTCAGCAAGACCGAAAGCCTGCTGGTCGAGGAGATGCAGGCGCGCTATCCGCAAAGCCTGCTGGAATCGGCGACTGCGCTAGCCAAGCGCGTCGGCACCAGCGCGTCCACCGTTGTCCGCTTATTGGCCAAGCTGGGCTATGAGAGCTTTGCGCAGGCGCAGATGGAGGCGCGTTCGGAAGTGACGGCGCGCCTGGCTTCACCGGGCGAACGCGCCGACGCGGTCAGCGGCGACAATCCGTCGGCGCGGGCCTGCCTGCACAACGCGTTGCTGCATGATCAGCACAATCTGCAGGAGACGTTCGCCGCCCTCGACGTGGGGGCGTTCGAAGGCGCCGTGCGCCTGCTGACGCAGCGCAAATCCCGCGTGCATGTGCTGGGCTTGCGGCAAGCGGCACCTTTGGCCAGCCATGTGGCGCTGTACCTGAATCTGTGCCTTCCGGCGGTCAGGCCGATAGGCGGGCCGGGGCCAATGTTCCTGGAAGACCAGTTGCTGTGGATCGGCCCCGACGATGTGCTGCTGGCGTTCACCTTCAGGCGGTATTCGGTTGCCACGGCGAATGCGGTGAAGGTCTTCAGGCAGCGGGGCGGCAAGGTGGTGCTGATCACGGACGCTGCGTCGGCGCCTGCCGCCGCATCGGCGCACCATGTGCTGGTCGCGCGCAGTTCAAGCGCGTCCCCGTTCGATTCCTATACGGCGGCGTTTTCAGTGTGCAACGCGTTGTTGGCCGCCGTCGCGCAGCGCAGCCGCAAAGCGCTGGGCGCGGCCTTGGAACGCGGCGAAGATCTGTGGGAGTCGAAGTGGATCCGGCCAGCGGGCGAAGACCTTGCACCGAAATAGGGCGTCGGCCCCTCATTTCCCGCCATTTCCGAAAAACGCGCGCGGGGGCCAATAAGCCTGAATTCGCGTGTTTTTTTACCCTCTGCAAGATGCGCCCGCACTACCCTGATTAGTGCGTCATGACCCGTTGAAAGGACTCCTTTTCAAGCGCTTCTATTTTTGGCATATTGCGCCCGGATACAACCATTTCAGGAGCGATAAGCATGAGCGCGTGGCCGCAGCGCCATATCGATGGTTTTCAAGTGGGATGCGAGATCGTGAGCCTGGATGCTGGCGTGCTGGCCATCGAAGTGACGGTGCGGCGTTCGGGCGACGGCGAAGGCGTGCAGCGCTGGTCCTTGCCCAGATTCGTGACGTTCGCGGATGCGGCGGTAGCAAGGCGCCATGCCGAATTGGTGCTGTCGGGGATTGTTTCGGTGGACAAGGCCACGGGCGAGCCCCGTTATGGCATTCTATAAGGGCGCGGACCCCCCGATTGTCCTGCCATTGCCCTACCAAATGTTGCTGGTTTTCGACAGCTCAGAGGGGTCGGGCAGGTGCATGACACTTGAGGACGGCACGCGTTAACGGAAGCGGCAACCGGTAGGTTTTGTTTCGTTTATCACAATCGCGTGCCGTATACCGGTGGGATTGGCCGGTACAGTGGTAGCGGATGGCAACAAAAAGGAGAGTTCCATGTTTGATACTTTTCCTGTCCTGCGTCGTGTTGGCCTGGCGGCGGCGACGATCGGTGTAGCGAGTCTGCTGTTCGCAGGCTGCTCCACCACCAGCCCCAAAGACTCCGCGACATCCTCGGAGAAGCGCGAGTCGATGAACAGCGCGGCCAACGCCACGTTGACCAAGCTGTACGAGGCCTCGCCGCAATCCAAGGAATTGGTGGCGCGCGCAAGAGGCGTGCTGGTGTTTCCTGACGTGCTTAGCGGCAGCTTCATCGTAGGCGCCGAGCATGGCAATGGCGTGCTGCGAGTCGGCGGCGCCAATGCGGGTTACTACAGCACGACCGCGGGTTCGATCGGCTTCCAGGCCGGTGCGCAATCCAAGGCCATGGTGTTGCTGTTCATGACGGACGATGCGCTGAACAAGTTCCGCAACAGCAGCGGCTGGACCGTCGGCGCCGATGCCACGGTGGCGGTCGTGAATGTGGGCGCGAACGGCCGTATCGATACCAATACGGCGCAGCAACCGATTGTCGGTTTCGTGATGAACAACGGCGGCCTCATGGCTGGCGTGTCGCTGGCCGGCACCAAGATCTCCAAGCTCAACTGGTAAGCGCGTAGCGCTCAAGACAAAACGCCGCGGAATTTCTCCGCGGCGTTTTGTTTTTGGGTCGGCGTGCTTAGCCGAGCAGGGTGTCGCCGTTGGTGCGCACGGCGTTTTCGCGCTGCATTTCGGCTTCTTCGATATCCGGATCCAGGCCGCGCCAGCGCACGATGCGTCCGCGGTCTTGCTCGGGTTCCCAACCCAGCATGCCGTAGCGCGTGATTTCAGTTTCGCCTGTGTCGAATTCCACTTCAAAGTAGCCCTGACGATCGGGTAGCGTGCCACCGGGGAACCATTCAGTTTCGGGCATGGTTTGCTCCTTGCTAAGCGATGGGAGGGATGCCGGCGTGATAGCAGCCGACGCGCTCATTGTGCGGGCGGCGGCGGCATCCCGCAAGTTTCCGAAAAGCGACGCGCGGTATCGTCAAGCGAGCGGAACCGCGGTGGTGTACAGCACCTGCTTCAACGCGAAGCTTGAACGGATGCTGGCGACGCCCGGGATGCGGGTGATGTGCTCGACGATCAGGCGTTCCAGCGCGTCTACGTCCGGCACCAGTGCCCGGATCAGATAGTCGGCGTCTCCCGACATCAGATAGCACTCCATGATTTCCGGCAGGACGGCGATTTCGCGCTCGAAGACGTCCAGGGCGGCCTTGCGCTGCTTGTCCAGCGAGATCTGGATGAACACGTTGACTTTCAGCCCCAGTTTGCGCGCGTTCAGCAGCGTGACGCGGCGATCGATCAAGCCCTCGGTTTCCAGGCGGCGAACACGAGCCAGGCAGGGCGAGGCTGACAGGTTCACGCGGGCGGCAAGCTCGACATTCGTCAGTCTCGCATCGCGCTGAAGTTCGTTGAGGATTCGGATGTCAGTGGCATCCAGGTTGATTTCCGGCATAAGTTACCTAGGTATGGTGAATGTGCAGTCGCTTTGTGCTGTGGGAAGAGTTTATCGAAGTGAATTGAAGTGAAATATGCCGGGGTTTACCCTATAGACTATTTCTTCCTTCGGCTAATCGGCCAAAGCGCAGAATAATCAAGCAGTAGACCGGGCAGTAATGAGTCAGCAAAGTACGTTGCGCAAGTTTTTGCCATTGATCGGCGCGGTCATGGTCTGGGGCGGGAATTGGCCGGTCATGAAGTTGGGGCTGACGCACATGAGCCCGCTGTGGCTGGCCGCCAGCCGCTTCGGGTCGGCGGCGCTGATCAGCGTGCTGGTGCTGGGCGCCATGGGACGCCTGCGCCTGCCGACGCGGCAGGAATGGCCGCTGGTAGCAGGCGTGGCGCTGCTGCAGATGGGCGCGTTCACCGCGTTGGCGCTGTGGGCGCTGCAATACGTGGCGCCCGGGCGCGCATCCGTCATCGCCTACGCGACTTCGATCTGGGTCATTCCGTTGTCGGCGCTGATCCTGAAAGAGCGGTTGTCGGCCGGTCAATGGTTGGCCACCGCGTTGAGCTACGCAGGCATCGGCGTGATCGTCGCGCCGGCGTTCAGCCCGTGGCAGGCGCATACGGTGATCGGCCTGGCCATGCTGCTGGGCGCCTCGTTCGCGTGGGCCTGCAACATCATCCAGCTGCGCGGCAACCGGCATGTGCGCCTGGGAGCGGACATGATCCCTTGGCAAACCGCGATCGCCACGGTGCCGCTGGCTGCGCTGGCGTGGATGCGCGACGGTGCGCCGGATTTTCTGGCGGTGCCCGAGGCTTGGCCCATCATTCTCTATACCGGCCCGCTGGCCACGGCGTTGACCTTCATCGTGGTGCTGGGCATGACGCAGAAGATGCCGCCTGTCGCCACGTCGATTGCGATGCTGTGCGTGCCGGTGATCGGCCTGATCGTGTCCGCGCTGGTGTTCCATGAACGCATGTCGGGCGATTTGGTGTTGGGCCTGTCGCTGATCGGCGCAAGCGTGGCCGCGTCCGCCGTAGCCTCCCGATTCAAGCGGGCGATGGTGCTGCGTCCTTCCTAGAACGCCCTGGAATGGTTGCTGGCCTGACCCTGGGGCGGGAAGGCGGGCGTGCTATCGTTGAGGGATTCAAGAGAGAACCACGCATGGCATTGCATCGTTTCCAAAAAGGCGAATTGGGTCATTGGCTGCGGCTGGTGGCTGACAGTTCCGAACCCGGCGCCGCTCAAGTCGACGTGCCCGATGAAGTCGCGAAGGCGCTGGTCACCCTGCGTTGCGTTCAAGCCGGCGTCGATGGCCGCTGGACGATCACCGAAAAGGGCAAGCTTGCCCTGCGTATGGAAGAGCCTGGCGCAATTCACGTGCGTTGACCGGCAAGCACGCCGGCAGGTGTGCCAGGCGCTTCCATCCCGTCCTGGCTGCCATCCCGTCCTGGCTGCCATCCCGTCCTGGCTGCCATCCCGTCCCGGTTGCCAATCAATCGTCCCCGCATCGCGGCTGCCCTGGTCCTTAGCCCGAATATCGGCATAGTTTGCGAATGATTTCGCAGTATGTCGCCCGTTCGCGGTTATTGGCCGGACAGTACGGGAATCTCCTGAGACGGAATGTTCGGTTTGGCATCTTCCAGACGTATCGCACAGGCTTCGTCGCCAGTAAGATGAACTTGCGTGACGCTTTCAGGTCTATTTATTTATGCGGGATTTTCTCCACCCGCCACGTCACGCGTGGTTCACGCGTTTAGGTAACCGACTGGGAGGTAGCACATGCAGCATCGTGACCAGGAAGTACTGATCGACGTTTCCACAGCGGCCATGGATACCGGCGGATATGGCGTTTTGCTGACGGTAACGGCCGAGGGCGGCACCGAAGTGGATGCCGCGTTTTCCCACTTGGGCAACTGCGCTTCGTTGGACGAAGCACGTGATCGCGCGGAAATTTTCGCGCAGAACTGGGTTGAGGAAAATATCTTCCGATAGGGCATTGCGCCCTGGGCGAAGCTAAGCGGTTAAACTGGTCTGTGCGTGCATGACGCTGCGGAGAATGCTCGAAAGTTTGCGACGAAAATTTCGGTTATCGTTGCTGCTCCAAAACCTGGGGCCCTATTCGGGCATGCGTCGTTCCAAGATGACTGCCGCACAGACCAACCACTCTCTCGCGGATCATATCCGCGCGTTGCGCGAACATTTCGATAGCGTCATTCTGCCTTTGTGGATGGGGCAGGGTTTCAATGACGCGGCCGGTCTCCCTTACGAATCCCTGGATGCCGCGACGGGTGCGCCGCTTGCACCGGTGCGCTACCGTGCCATGGCCTGCGCGCGCCAGCTGTACGTGTTTTCGCAGGCGCCCGGCGCGCTCGCCGGCCAGCATGCGGACCGCCTGTTCGATTCGTTGCGCCGCGTGTTCCGCGACGAAGCGCAGGGCGGCTGGCGGTACAGCGTGGACGCCGATGCGCGGCCGCTGGACGAAACCCAGGATCTCTACACCCATGCGTTTGTCGTGCTGGCATGCGCCGCTTATTTTCAGCGCAGCCACCAGGCCGATGCCCGCAAGCTGATGCTGGCCACCGCATCAACCATCGAGGCGCGTTTCAAGACCCGTGACGGGCTGTACCACGCTGCGCTCAGCCCCGACTTTAGCCAGCCGTTGCGCCCGCCCGCGCAGAATCCCATGATGCACCTGACCGAGGCGTATCTGGCTGCGGCGCAGGTGGCCGAGCCCGCGCTGTTCGCACAGCATTTGCGCAGTTTGGCGCAGGCGATCAGCCAGTTCTTCGTCCATGTGCCGACGCAGTGCATTTCGGAAGCGTTGCAAGGCACGGCGGATAACCGCCTTGAGCCGGGGCACCAGTTTGAATGGCTGTCGCTGGTGCATGGCGCCGCCGAGGTTTTCGATGGGCTGGACCTGGTGGAATCGCTGCCGCGCGCCGTGCTGTGGTCGCGCCAGCATGGCGTGGATGTTGCCGGGCCCGGCGTGCTGGCGTCATTGGACGAATCGGGCGCCGTTGTTGACGGTACCCGGCGCATCTGGGCGCAGACGGAATACCTGCGCGCCTTGGCGGTGCTGGGCGATCGGCCCGCGCTGGCATCGGGGCTGGCCGATTTCCGCGCCCGGTTCCTGCATGACGGGGGCTGGTTCGAGTGCCTGGACGCCGGCGGGGCGGTGGTGCGCGCCGACATGCCGTCTACGTCGCCTTATCATCTGGCAACCTGCCTGGCCGCCTTGCCGGACGTTGTTTAATTGCGGCGTTAACAATTATTGTCGTTCTATTGTTAGGATTTGATAGAAAAACATTGGTGAAATCCCTTACAATTTGCTAACACTGTTTGTAGGGAAGCATCAATGAGCGTTATGTGCTTGGCTTGCCAACGCATTAACCCGGGGCTGTCGGGCGTTGCGCCGCATTCGCACCTGGGACATCAAGGTTTCACCAATCCCACCCAGAAAGGGCGTGAGGAAAGCCGTGAAGACCACTTCCGCTGCCTGAGCTGCGGGGCGAAATGGCTGCGTGAAACGGACAAGTGGGGCGTGGACCTGGGTTTCAAGCTCGCGCCTTGATCGCGCTGCGTTACCGTATGCCGACCGGGCCTCTGAGAAGAGGCCCGTTTCATTTTGAAATTGTTCGCAGGGTATTTGTGAAACGTTATGGTTCCGCGCCGCTGGCTCAAGCCGCCTGCCGGCCGGGGCTGGCGGCCACGACGTCGGGATCCGCGCTGGCGGTTTGCAGCAGCCATTGCCGAAAGCAGGCCAGGGCGTAGTGATCCCGGCGTTGGGCGGGCGCGCACAGGTGGTAGCCGCGGCTGAGGCGGATGGGCAGATCGGGAAATGGGGCGGCAACGCGGCCGGACTGGAGCTCGTCGCGCACCAGGCAGCGTTGCAGTACCGCGATCCCCATATCGGCCATCACGGCACGGACCAGGATGGAAACTTGATCGAAACCGTTGGATAGCGTGACGGCGTCGCGGGGCACGCCTGCGGCGGTGAACCATTGCGCCCAGTTGTCCTTGCCGTTCGAGTGATACAGCAGCGGTTCGCCGAGCAGGCCGTGCGGCGTGTTCCACAGGCCCTGGGCCTGCCTTGCCGCCAACCGGCCCGGGTGGCAGATCACGACCATTTCCCGGCCGATCACGTAGTCGGCCTGCCAGCCCGGCCACTGTTCGGGCGTCCCGGACAGGATGCTGGCATCCGGCGTTGCGCCTGAAAAGTCCTCATTGCGCCGATAGGCCGCGAAACTCAGCTGGATCTCGGGATGGCGCTGGTGGAAATCCGGCAGGTGCGGCACCAGCCAGGCGCTGGCCAGCGTGGGAACGGTAGACAACGTCAGGCGGAAGCGGCGGTCGTCGGCCCGCAGTTCGGTACTAAGCATTTCGATCGCCTGCAATGGCGCCTGGGCCCCTTCGTAAAGCCGCTTGCCCGTGTCGGTCAAGGTCAGCCCGTGCGCGTTCCGGTGCATCAGGGGCTGGCCAAAATGTGCTTCCAGGCGGGAGATGGCCCGGCTGATGGCGCCCTGGGTCACGCACAGTGTCTGCGCCGCTTGCGTGAAGCTGCCCAGACGCGCGGCCGTGATGAAGGCGTGCAACTCTGACATGGACGGCGAGTGCAGGCGCATTGAGCATGACCTTTGGTAATGAAGGAGTGCAATATAGTCGTTTGAAAGGGGATCGTAAAGTTTGGACACTGGCGGCCGTATCTGCAGACCCACAACGACTTTTCAATTTTCGGAGTAGCCCCATGTCCCGCCGCCTGTTGGGCCGGTCCGCGCGTTTCGCGCTTGCCGGCATGTTTGCCACGCTGTCCTTTGCCGGTGTCGCCCAAGCCGCCGACTATCCTTCCCGTCCCATCAAGCTGGTGGTGCCGTTCGCCGCTGGCGGCTCGACCGACATCGTCGCCCGCCTGGTGGCGGAATACGCTGGCCGCGACCTGAAGCAGACCATCGTTGTCGAAAACAAGGCGGGCGCGGGCGGTTCGATGGGTATGGAGCAAGTGGCCCGGTCCACGCCCGATGGCTACACGATCGGCATGGCCACGATGAGCACGCATGGCTCGAACCCGGCCGTGTATCGCAAGATGAATTACGACCCGGTAAAGGACTTCGTTCCGGTGGCCAATGTGGTGGCCGTGCCCAGCATCTTTGCGATCAATCCGAACCTGCCGGCCAAGAACATGGCCGAATTCGTGGCGCTGGCAAAGCGCGCGCCGGCCGACCGCTACAGCTTCGCCTCGCCGGGCGTTGGCTCGTTGGGCCACGTGAACATCGAGAATTTCATGATGCTGTCGGGCATCAAGCTGCTGCACGTGCCGTACCGTGGCGCGGGCCCGGCCTTGAACGACGTGATGGGCGGGCAGGTGGATGCGATCACCGACAACCTGTCGTCGACGTTGCCGCAGGTGCTGGGCGGCAAATTGCGTCCGCTGGCCGTGTTGGGGGCCGAGCGTTCGCCGCTGTTGCCGGACGTGCCTACCTACATCGAACTGGGCTATCCCGACATGGGCACGGGCGGCTGGTTCGGCCTGGTGGCGCCGGCCGGCACGCCGTCCGCCGTGGTCGACCGCTTGAACCAGGCGGTGCGCGCCGCGATGAAGGACCCGGAGTTCCAGAAGAAGGCCGAGGACGTGGGTGGTACGCTGATGCCGACGACGCCGCAAGAGTTCCAGGTCCAGATCGAACAGGCCCTGGCCCGCTACGCCAAGGTGGCCAAGGCCGCCAACATCCAGGCTGACTGACGATGAGAAACGCCGATTTCAACGCGGTTTCCGTGCATGAACCCCAAGGGCCGGCCCTGCCGCTGGTCTGTGATTCGCCCCATAGCGGTGAACGCTATCCCGATGACTTCGGGGCCGCGGCGACGCACGCGCAGCTACGCCAGGGCGAAGACACGCATGTGGACGCGTTGTGGTCGGCGGCCCCCGCGTTGGGCGCCACGCTGATCGCGGCGAATTTTCCGCGCGTGTATATCGACCCCAACCGGACGTTGCAGGACCTGGACCCGGAACTGCTGGCCGAGCCCTGGCCCGAACCGCTGTCGCCGGGCGAGAAGACGCGGCTGGGCAAGGGCTTGATCTGGCGCCGGATGGACAAGGCCACGCCGATCTACGATCGCAAGCTGTCGCTGGACGAAGTTCGGCACCGCATTCAGGCGTACTACGCGCCGTACCATGCGGCCCTGTCGCAGGCGATCAACCGGGTCGAGCAGCGTTTCGGCGCCGTCTGGCACCTGAACCTGCATTCCATGCCCAATGACGCCTACGAACGTCTGGGGCGGCAGAGCGAACATCCGTTGGCGGACTTCGTGTTGGGCGACCGCGACGGCACGACTTGCGAGCCCGAATTCATCGCGCTGATCGAGAAGGCGCTGCGTGATCTGGGCTATACGGTCGCGCGCAACGATCCCTACAAGGGCGTGCAATTGATCGCGCAGATCGGGCAGCCGGCATTGAACCGTCACAGCCTGCAAGTGGAAATCCGGCGTCCGTTATACATGGACGAGGCCACGCGCGAACGCAACCCGGGCTTCGAACAGCTTCGCGGCCATCTGTCGCAAGTGCTGGAGCAGGTGGCCGATTACGTGCGGGTCCGCATGAACGCCGTTACGTCGACAAAATAGACTCGCGTGTGCGTAAACGCGCCAAAAGCCGGAATTGATGTGGATCAATTCCGGCTGTTTTTTTCGTGGGGCCGCCCCGAGAAAAAAAAGCCCCCTTGGGGGGCAGCAAGGCCGCGTCAGCGGCTGCGGCGTGGGGGCCACATTTTCAGAGACTTAAGTTTTCTTGCTGTCGGCCGTTGTCGCTAACAACGAGCTGCGCCGCCTTCGGCTGTGGCGATAGGAAACCGTAATGCTAGAGAAGACGATCAACGGATTTTCGGTGGTGGCGTACGCGACGCAACCCGAGGGCCGCACGCCGCCGCGGGCGTTCCTGGAGACGAGGCGTCTTGCGCCAAAGCCCAAGCCCGGAGAGGCGGACGGGGACGCAGGCGGCCAAGGGAGGGAAGCCGCGGAACCGGATGCGGCCAAGTCCGAAGGTCAGCCCTTCGAGATCTTCGTCAGCCGCCGTTTCCGCAGCACGATCGAAGCCATGTCGGCGGCGCGCAACGCATTGGACCGCGTGAAAAGCGTGGACGAGGACGGCGTTCCCGACCACCTGCCGGAGTAGCGCGCAAGACAGGCCCAGGCGGGCCGGCTGCGTGATGTCCGGCGCAGCGCCCCATATTGTTATCCCGACTTTGTATTTGTCGAACGCCTGAGCGCAGGCTGATGATGCCGCATGGCAATCATCGCCATTCACAGTCTGCTCAAAAGGAAGGTTGATGAATACGAACGTCCATTTCGCCGCGCTTACCGCGCGGGGAGTCTCACGCCGCGCCCTGTTGCGCGCGGCAAGCGTCGCGGGATTGGCCGCGCCGCTGGGCATGCTGGGTTCGCGCGTGCTGGCGGCCGATTCGGCTCCGCGCGCGTTCAAGATTGCATGGAGCCAGACGGCGGTCTGCCAGTCGCCCGTGTCCGTGGCGCTTGAGCGTGGCTTCTTCGAAAAGTACGGGTTAAAGGTCGAACGCATCAACTTCAGCGGCTCGACCGATCAGTTGCTGGAAGCGATCGCCACGGGCCACGCCGATGGCGGCATCGGCATGGCGTTACGTTGGCTCAAGCCTCTGGAGCAGGGTTTTGACGTGAAGCTGGCCGTGGGCACGCACGGCGGCTGCATGCGCTTGCTGACCGCTGACGATTCGCCCATCAAGAGCGTGAACGACTTGAAGGGCCGCCGCGTCGCGGTGTCGGATCAAGCCAGCCCGGTGAAGAACTTCTTTGCGATCCGCGTCGCGCAACTGGGCATCGATCCCGATTCTGTCGATTGGCGTCAGTATCCGCAGGACCTGTTCGGCGAGGTGCTGAGAAAGGGCGAAGTGGACGCGATTGCAGGCGACGACCCGCTGATTTACACGCTGCGCGAAGACAACAACCTGCGCGAGATCGCGACCAACATTGAGGGTGACTACGAGAACCGCACGTGCTGCGTGCTGGGCTTGCGCGGCGACCTGGTTCGCAAGGATCCCGAAGCCGCAGCAGCCATCACGCGCGCGGTGATCGACGCGCAGCGCTGGACCGCGTCCAACCCCGACGAGACGGCGCGTATCTTCGCGCCGTACGTGCCCGGCAAGGTGCCCCCCGAACGCGTGGCGGCGATCTTGCGCAGCCATAGCCACGGGCACGCGTCCACGGGGTCTGCGCTGCGCGAGGAAATCGTGGGTTACGCCAAGGATCTGAAGACGATCAAGGTGCTGAGCGCGAACCTGGACATCAACAAGTATGCGAAAGTGGTGGTGCCCGATGTTCTCGGTTGAAGCATCGCCTGACTGCGTGGCGGGCATCGCGCCGGCGCCACGCTGGCGTTTGTGGAAGACGGGCATGGCCGCCGCCGTTGTGTGGGCGGGTGTGGGTGGCGTGACGCTGGGGTGGCCGAACGTGGAGGTGGGCTTTTCGTCTTGGGGCTATACGCGGGAGTTCGGCGTGGCGGCCTTGGGGCTGGCGGCGCTACTTCTGCTGGCGGCGGTGTCGGGCGTCGAGCAGGCACGGCCGGTGCGCGCCTTGAGGCGCGCCGGACCGTGGCTGCTGGCGCTTGCCTTCGCGGTCGGCGCTTGGGAAATCGCGACGGCGAAGCTGGCGCTGTTGCCTAGCCCATTCTTCGCCCCGCCGCAGTCGTTGATCGAGGTGTACGTCACCGACTACAAGCGCCTGGCGGACAGCCTCGTCAATTCGCTGTGGCTGCTGGCCAATGGCTTCCTGCTTGGGGCGGCCGCTGGCTTCCTGACGGGCGTGGCAATCGGGTGGTCGCGCGGGCTGGGCTATTGGGTGCATCCGGTGCTGCGCTTTCTGGGGCCGGTGCCGTCCACCGCGTTACTGCCGATGGCGTTCTTCTTCTTTCCTTCCAGCTGGTCGGCGGCGGTGTTCCTGATCGCGTTGGCGACGTGGTTTCCCGTTACGGTGCTGACGTGGTCCGGCGTGGCGGGTGTAAACCGCGCCTATTACGACGTGGCGCGCACGATGGGCGCGAATAAATGGTTCCTGGTGTTGCGCGTGGCGATTCCTGCTGCCTTGCCCCAGGTCTTCGTGGGCCTGTTCATGGGGCTGGGCGCGTCGTTCTCGGTACTGGTGGCCGCGGAAATGATGGGCGTGAAGTCCGGTCTGGGCTGGTACTTGTCGTGGGCGCAGGGCTGGGCGTCCTACGCCAACATGTATGGCGCGCTATTCGTCATGGCGCTGGTGTTCTCGGGGCTGATCACCTTGTTGTTCGTGGGGCGCGACCGCCTCTTGGCGTGGCAGAAAGGAGTGGTGAAATGGTAGCGGCAGCCGTGGCGCAAGCGCCCGGTTCGCGCGGCGCGGCACTGACCGTGCAGGGCGTGAATCATCATTTCGACCTGGACGGCGCGGCTTTGCCGGTGCTGGACAACATCGATCTCGACGTCAAACCGGGAGAGTTCGTGGCGCTGCTGGGCCCCAGCGGCTGCGGCAAATCGACATTGCTGCGGCTGGTGGCGGGTTTGGAGCCGCCGGTACAAGGCGGCTTACTGGCGGACGGCGAACCGATCGATGGGCCGTCGCCATCGCGCATTGTCGTATTCCAGGATCCCACGTTGTACCCCTGGCGCACCGTGTGGAACAACGTGGCACTGGGCTTGCAGGCGCGCGGCCTGTTGAAGACCGAACGTCATCGCGTGGACGACGCGTTGCGGCGGGTAGGTCTGGCGTCGTTCGGCAAGGCGTATCCGCATCAACTGTCGGGAGGCATGGCGCAACGCGCGGCGCTGGCCCGCGCCCTGGTCAATGATCCCCGCATCCTGATACTTGACGAGCCCTTGGGCAAGCTGGATTCGCTGACGCGCATCGCCATGCAATCCGAACTGGTCGAGCTGTGGCAGCGCGCGGGATTCACGGCCTTGCTGGTGACGCACGACGTGGAAGAGGCGCTGTTCATGGCGTCGCGCATCGTGGTGCTGAGCGAGCGGCCCGCGCGGATCAAGGACGAGATCGTCAACGACCTGCCGTATCCGCGGCATCGCGGCGACCCCAGGCTGGCGGTATTGCGTCATCGCGCGCTGGCCTTGCTGGGGCTGGATGCGACGTGGTGAGGCGACTGGGGGTGGCGTTGGCCGTGCTGGGGTTAGCGGGGCTGGCTTTTGCCGTGGCGATTTTGCGGCAGCCGCAGGCGTTGCTGACCGTGTCTTACTGGCCGTTCGCGTGGCGCTATGACCCGGACCTGCCCGTCAGCGCGCACACGTGGCGGCAGCTATGGCTGGCGTTGGCGCAGTCTGCCGTTGCCCTGGCGCTACTGGTGTGCGCCTTGCTTTTACGGCGCTGGCGGTACGGGCTGACGGCGTTGGCGGGCGTGCTGGCGCTTAGCGCGCCGTGGCCGCGGCTACAGATGCTGCTGACGGAGGCGCACACCACGTCTTACCAGCGTTCGCCATTGGAGTTTTCGGACGCCAACGTGCTGCAGGGCGGGAGGCTGTATCAGACACATTGCGCCGCCTGCCATGGTGTGGCGGCGGACGGCCGGGGACCGCGTGCAGCCGGTCTGCCCGTATGGCCCAGCGTGTTGGGCGCGCCGCTTTTCGACAACCGTCTTGAAGGCGAATTGCATTGGCGGGTGGCGCAGGGGGATCGGACGCTGCCGGGCGCCGAGCCGTCCGCTTCGTCGCAGCACGGGTTCCTGGCGGTGTTAAGCGCCGACGACATCTGGCGGGTGTTCGACTATCTGCGTTTGCGGGCGTATGGTACGAGCGGCGGCGCAGGCATGCCGGCGATCCCCGCGCCAGTGGTGGGCCTGGTTTGCCGCGATGGCCGGGCCGAGACCCTGCGCGGATTGCGTGGCTTGCCGTTGCTCGTGGTAGCGCATGCGCCAGGCACGCCGGATGTGCCGCAAGACCCGCGCTTGTTGACGATCGCGCTGACCCGCGGCGCGGTGGGCGACGTCAATGCCGATTGCACGGCGGCCGCGCGCGGCGCCTGGGACGCCTATGCGTTGGCGGCCGGTGTGCCGCCCGATGCGCTGGCCGGCGCGCAATTCATGGTGGACCGGCACGGCTGGTTGCGTGCCCGCCGGCTGCCCGGCACGGCGCCGAGCTGGACCAGCGCCGACAACGTCTGCGGCCCGGGCGGCCGGATCGATGGCGCGGCGCCCGGCGGGCTGGGCAATTTATTGACGGCGATGGATCGTGTGGCGATTAGGTTGCCCTCCAGCAGGCCTTGAAGCGCTACCGCTCTGGACAGCATGTGAACCTTTCAGAGGATGGCTAATGCGCGGAAGGTAACACCGCGATGGCGAAGCCCATGCATAAAATGGGGGGGCGGGGCATCCGACCCGGTCAGGTCAGCGTGCTGCGCATCAGGATTTCGGTCAGCGCACGCGTCGGCTTGTTCGGGGCAGGGGCCGCGATGACGATGAATTCCACTTGCGGCAACGGGGGCAATTGGGCGGCCCCGGCAGGTGCGGCCAAGCCCGCCGTGGACAGATGCGAGGGCTGCACCGTGATGCCCAGCCCGGCGCGGGCGGCGGCCTGGCAGCCGGCGTAACTGGTGCTGGTGCAGACGATCTGCCAACTGCGGCCGGCGCGCGCCAGCGCGTCCAGCGTCAGCGTGCGGGTCACGCTGGGCTCGCGCAGCAGAATCAGTGGCAGCGGTTCGTCGGCGGTGATGCGCAAGCCTTCCTTGGCCCGCCACAGCAAGGCTTCCTTGTGCAAGGTCTGGCCCCGGCGGTCGCCGCGGCGGCGTTTGCCGATCATCACGTCCAGCCCGTTGTCGTCCAGCAGCTTGTAGAGCTCGCTGGTGACGCCGATGGTCAGGTCCAGTTCCACTTCAGGATGCGCCAGCCGGAAGGCGGCCAGCACGTCGGGCAACGGCCCCATCGCCAGATCGTCGGATGTGCCCAGGCGGACGCGGCCGCGCAGCCGGGGCGCATCGAACAGCCGTTCGGCCCGTTCATGGGCGTCGAGGATGATCTGCGCGTGCACCAGCAGGCTGCGGCCATCGCTGGTCAACGTGAGCGAGTGCGTGTCGCGCAGAAACAGGCGGCGGTTGACGGCCTGTTCCAGTTGCCGGACATGTTCGCTGACGGTCGGCTGGGTCAGGCCCAGGCGCCGGGCGGTTTCAGTAAAGCTGGGCGCGGCGGCGGCCGCGGCAAAGGTCTTGAGCCAGAGGGGATTGAGCATGGCGGCGACGGCTGGTCATAGGATATTCCGATGACAGTTAAAGTAATCAGTGGACTTCACGATGGCAAGAGGCGCGCCTATAGTTTTCCGTAACTTCTCGGAAAATCCTCTCGCCATGCGCCGCTTCCTGCCCGACTCATTCACGCTCACCCTGATCGCCACCGTGGTTTTCGCCAGCTTTTTCCCCGCAGTGGGCAAAGGTGCGTCATTCATGATGGTGGCCAGCAACATCGCCATCTCGTTGCTGTTCTTCCTGCATGGCGCGCGCCTGTCCACCGACGCCATCGTGGCGGGCGTGAAGGATGTGCGCTTGCATGGGCTGATCCTGGCAAGCACCTTCGTCTTGTTCCCGGCGCTGGGCCTGGGCTTGAGGGCGCTGTTCCCTGGATTGCTGGCGCCGTCGCTGTGGCTGGGCGTCCTGTTCGTCTGCACGCTGTCTTCCACCGTGCAGTCGTCGATCGCCTTCACGTCCATGGCGCGCGGCAACGTGCCCGGCGCCATTTGCGCCGCGACGGCGTCCAATCTGCTGGGCACCGTGCTGACGCCGTTGCTGGTGGCCGTGCTGTTGCACCGCCAGGGCGGCGGCCACGGGCTGGCCGACGCGGGGCGCATCCTGCTGCAACTGTTGCTGCCGTTCGCGGTGGGCAGCCTGCTGCGGCCGTGGATCGGGGCGTGGGCGCAGCGCAACAACCGCGCCTTGTCAAAGGTGGACCGCAGTTCGATCCTGCTGGCGGTCTACACCGCGTTCAGCGAAGCGGTGGCGCAAGGCATCTGGCATGCGTTTCCCGCGATCGATCTGGCCACGATGGTGCTGGTGAACGCGATGTTGTTGGGGGCGGTGCTGCTGATCACGACGTGGGGCAGCCGCAAGCTCGGGCTGTCCAAGGAAAACGAGATCACGCTGGTCTTTTGCGGATCGAAGAAGTCGCTGGCCTCGGGCATTCCGCTGGCGGCCGTGCTGTTCGGCACCGCGCAGATGGGCGTGGTGGTGCTGCCGTTGATGATCTTCCACCAGATGCAGCTGATGGTCTGCGCCGTGTTGGCGCGCCGCTATGCGGAACGCGTGGAGCCGGCCCGGGAAGCGGTGGTGGGCGCTTAGCCAGCGGGGGGCCGGTCGAGGTCGTCGGTCGGTCAGTCAGGCCTGGTCGTCCAGCGGGCGGATCTTGCCGCCGGGCTGCCAGAACACGGCGCCGTCGCGTTCTTCGACGGCAAGCACCGTCAGGCGGCCATTCTTGCAGGGACCGCCCACGCACAGGCCGGTGTCGGGCTGGTAGGTTGCGCCGTGGCGTGCGCACATGATCAGGTCGCCGGCGCGGGTAAAGAAGCTGCCTTCCCAATCGAGTTCGACCCCGACGTGGGCGCAGCGGTTCAAGTAGCCATGCACGCGGTCCTGATAGCGAACGAAGAACGCGGTCGTCCGGCCCGCGCTATCGGTCACCGGCACTTTCACGCCCAGGCCGCCGTTGACGAGCTCGGCGGCAGCGCAGACTCGGACTTCGGGGGCGGCGGGGGATTCCAGCATGGCAAGCCTCGTGGGGAAAAGGGTGCGATCTTCGGACAGGGCGCGGGGCTTGTCAATCGGCGGGCAGGACCGGGGCGCTGTCCTGCTGGCGGGCCCACATGCCGGCGTAGACGCCGCCTTGCGCCAGCAGCTGCGGATGGCGGCCGCGTTCGATGACGCGGCCTTCGGACAGCACGATGATCTCGTCCGCGTCGGCGACCGTCGACAGCCGGTGGGCGATGATCAGCGTGCTGCGCCCTTGGCTGACTTCCCGCAGGTTGGCCTGGATTTCGCGTTCAGTATGGGTGTCCAGCGCGCTGGTGGCTTCGTCGAAAAGGAAAATGGCGGGATTTTTCAGGATCGTGCGGGCGATCGCCACGCGCTGCTTTTCACCGCCCGACAGCTTCAGGCCGCGCTCGCCCACCATGGTCTGGTAGCCATCGGGCATCGTCATGATCAGGTCGTGGATATGCGCCAGCCGCGCAGCGGCCTGGATGTCGGCATCGGTTGCGCCGGGCCGGCCGTAGCCGATGTTGTAGTGGATGGTGTCATTGAACAGCACCGTGTCCTGCGGTACCACGCCGATGGCCGCGCGCAGGCTGGCCTGCGTGACGTCGCGCACGTTCTGGCCGTCGACGACGATGGCGCCGCTATCGGCGTCGTAGAAGCGGAACAGCAGGCGACCGATCGTGGATTTTCCGGCGCCGGACGTGCCGACGACCGCCACCGTCTTGCCCGCAGGGATGGTGAAGCTGACGCCCTTCAGAATGGGGCGGCGCGCGTCGTAGCCGAAATGGACGTCGCGGAATTCGACCTGGCCGCCCGAGATCCGCAGCGGGTGCGCGTCGGGGTGGTCGGCCACTTCGCGGTCCTGGCCTAGCAGTTCGAACATGCGTTCCATGTCGATGATGGCCTGCTTGATCTCGCGGTAGATGAAGCCGAAGAAGCTAAGCGGCTGGTACAGCTGCAGCAGGTAGGTGTTGACCAGCACGAAATCGCCCAGCGTGTAGCGGCCTTCGGCGATGCCGGTGGCGGCCATCCACATCACCAGCGTCAGGCCGACCGAAATGATGGCGGCCTGGCCCACGTTCAGGATCGACAGGCTGACCTGGCTGCGCACGGCGGCGCGTTCGTAGCGGGTCAGCGAGGCGTCGTAGCGGCGTGCCTCGTGCTCTTCGTTGCCGAAGTACTTGACGGTCTCGTAGTTCAGCAGGCTTTCGATGGCCTTGGTGTTGGCCTCGGAGTCGGTCTCGTTCATCTGGCGCCGGAACTTGGCGCGCCACTCGGTGACGGCAAGCGTGTAGGCCATGTACAGGATCACGGTCGCGCCCGTGGCCAACGCCAGCCAGACATCGAACATTTTCCAAAGCACGATGCAGACCAGGCCGATTTCAAAGAATGTCGGCAGGATGTTGAACAGCAGGAACGACAGCAGCGTCTGGATGCCTTTGGTGCCGCGTTCGATGGCACGGGTCAACCCGCCGGTCTGGCGCGACAAATGAAAACGCAACGCCAGGGCGTGCAGGTGCCGGAAGATCCGCAGGCCGACGGCGCGGATGGCGTGCTGACCGACCCGCGCGAAAATGGCGTCGCGCAGTTCGGAGAACAGCAACGACAGCACCCGGGCCGTGCCGTAGGCCAGGATCAGCCCCAGCGGTACCGTCACGGCGCCGGGGGCGCCTTTGCCCAGTTCGTCGATGGCGTGCTTGTAGATCAGGGGCACGTAGACGGTCGCCGCCTTGGCGGCGAACAGACAGAGCAGGGCGGCGACGACGCGCACTTTCAGCCCCGTCATGCCCGGGGGCCAAAGATAGGGAAACAGGGTGCGCAAGGTGGAAAAACCGCCGCGGTTGCTGGGCGGCGCGTCAGGGGGAGTCATGGCTGGCTGGGGACCGGATGCGGGGGGCGGGAGGGCGTCTGCCGGCCATTATCGGGCACCGGCGCTATTATTTGGCTGATAACCCCTGGTGCATACGGACCATTGCCGGGGGACGTCTATCCGGTATTGCGATGCGGGCGTAGCTCGGCAAGCCCGCTCCTTTTTTCTCTTCAATCCTGGGGTAAGCCGGGCTGTGCCCAGGATTGCGCGACCTGGCGCATATTCGCCGCGCCGGTGTCGCGGTGCAAGCAACGGAGGGTCTTATGGCGAAAGTACCCGCAGTGAAATTGAACGACGGCAACAAGATCCCGCAACTGGGTCTGGGCGTTTGGCAGGTGCCGGACGAGCAGGCGGCGTCCAGCGTCAAGGAGGCGCTGGCGGCGGGTTACCGCTCGGTGGATACCGCGGCCATCTATGGCAACGAGCAGGGGGTGGGCGCCGGGCTGCGAGCGGCCGGCGTGGCACGCAAGGATCTGTTCGTGACCACCAAGCTATGGAACGACCGCCATGGCTACGACGACGCCCACAAGGCGATGGACGAGAGCCTGGAGAAGCTGGGCCTGGCGTATGTGGACCTGTACCTGATCCATTGGCCGGTGGCGGGCAGCACCAAATTCCTGGACGCCTGGCGCGCCATGGTCGAGATGAAGGAAGACGGCCGCGCCCGTTCGATCGGCGTATCCAATTTCACGCAGGCCAATCTTGAGCGGCTGATGGAATCGTCGAAAGTGGTGCCGGCGGTGAATCAGATCGAGTTGCATCCCGGCTTCACCCAGCGCGAGCTGCGGGCGTTCCATGCCAAGCACGGGATTGCGACGGAATCCTGGAGCCCGCTGGCCCAAGGCGGCATCACCAAGGAAAAGGTCATCCTGGATCTGGCCAAAAAGCACGGCAAGTCGCCTGCGCAGGTCACGCTGCGGTGGCATTTGCAGAGCGATCTGATCGTGATCCCGAAATCGGTCACGCCCGCCCGCATCCGTGAAAACATCGACGTTTTCGACTTTGAGCTGTCGGGCGACGACATGGCGGCGATTGACGGTATCAAGGAAGGCGCGCGCCTGGGGCCGGACCCCGAGCGCTTCGGCGCCTAAGGCCGGCCAGCGAAAAAAATCGGCGGGGGTGGGGCTGCGGGGCCCCGACACCCCTCTGTCCGACGGGCTAGTGCTTCAGCGGAAAGCACCAGTAACGCACGATGACGACCAACAGGATGGTCAGCGTGATCCACGAGGCCCAGTGCCAGCCGCCCGTGCCAAGCAAGGCAGCCAGCAGGCCGAACACGCTTAGCGCGCCCAGCAGGATCGGCACACCCCAGACAAACATAAAGCCGCGGCCGCCTTTGCTTTTACGGGCGCTCATGCGGGAGTCCTTTGCGGGGTGGCGGCGGCCTGGTGCTTTTTCACGAGTTCGTTGATGCGCGCTTCGGTGGCGCGGCGGCGCGCCACCCACAGGTAGAGGCCGCTGACGAGGACCACGATGGTGATCAGGTCCAGCAGGGCCCAGATGATCTTCAGGGGCAGGCCGGCGTAGTCGCCAAAGTGCAGGGGGCGGGACACTTCAAGCGCGGTCAGGTACCAGGGCATCTTGGCCACGGTCGTCAGCGCGCCGGTCTTGCCGTCCACCAGCACCGGTGTGTTCAATTTAGACGTCAACGGCGTATCGCCGCGCATCCAGGCGATGTAGTGGTGCGGGCTGCCGAACGCGTTGCCGGGAAAGGCGATGAACGACACTTCGTTGCCCGGCAGGGCTTTTTTCGCCGTGTCGGCCGCCAGTTGGGCTGATGCCAGTTCCGTCGGCACGGTCTGGCCCTTGTAGGGCTCCAGGATGCGCACGAGTTCGGTCGATTGCCACAGGCGGAACAACGGCGTGGACAGTTCATTGATGACGCCCGTGACGCCCACCACGAACGCCCAGACCAGCGTGACGATGCCCAGCAGGTTGTGCAGGTCGAGCCATTTCAGGCGCGAGGACCGCGCGGCGCGAACGGTGCCGAACTCCAGCTTCTTCATGAAAGGGCCGTACAGCACGACGCCGGACACGATGGCCACGCAGAACAGCAGGCCCATGAAGCCCAGGAACAGTTCGCCCGGCAGCCCCGCGAACAGGTCCACGTGCAGGGCCAGCATGATGCCCATGAAAGAGAACTTGTCCTCAGTATAAAGCGGGCCCTCGAGCAGCACGTCGCCCGTGCGGGCGTCCATGCGCACGGCGTGCCCGGAGACCTGGCCGTCGCCCGGCGTCTTGGCCATGCCCACCCAGACCTGGGGTTCGTCGGGGTCGAAGAACAGGTAGTCGATCACTTCACCCGGATACAGGGACTTGGCGCTTTCGACAAGCTTGTCCAGGTGGGCGGGCGGCGTGTTGGCCGGCACGTCCGACAGGGGCTTGGCGTCATCCAGCCAATGCTCGATTTCGTGATGGAACACCAGCGGCAAGCCGGTAAGACAGATGATGAGCAGGAAGATGGTGCAGACGAGACTGGTCCATTTATGGATCCAGTACCAGGTCTTGATGGTGGAAGCGGCTGTCATGGCGACGGCAAAAGGTGGCCTGCGCGGCCCCCTTTCAGTTATTAGTTGGGAAAGTCGGAACATTATCACGAACAATACCGATTCTCGTAACGCAATATTTTGACCCCGACGCCGAGGGGGGCGAGACGGCGCCGCGCAGCAAAGCGGGTTAAAAAGAAGGGTCAGGTTTCAACAGGCAGGCATTGCCACGACCGGCTGGTGGGGACGGATCCGTCCCCGTTCGCGGTGGGTGGTTTCCGGATCATCATGGAGCAGCGATTTCTGAAAATTCCCCGCAATGAACGCGGCCGCGATTTTGCGGTGGGCGACGTGCATGGGCATTTTTCCCGTCTACAGGAAAGTCTGGACCGGCTGGGCTTCGACCCGGCGCGCGACCGGCTGTTTTCGGTGGGGGATCTGGTCGACCGGGGCCCGGAAAGCGAGGCCGCGCTGGAATGGCTGGCCCAGCCCTGGTTCCATGCGGTGCAGGGCAATCATGAAGACTATGCGATCCGCCACGTCCGCACGGGGCAGGTGGACGTCATGAACTGGCGAGGCTATGGCGGCGGCTGGTTCCTGGACCTGCCGCCCGACCGTCAGGAAGTCTTTGCCGAAGCGTTTGCGCGGCTGCCCATTGCCATCGAGGTCGAGACGTCGGCCGGCGCGGTCGGTTTGTTGCACGCGGATTGCCCGGTGCTGTTCTGGCCAAGGCTGGAATCCGCGTTGCAAGACCGCTACAAGCGCACCAGCGCGGCGTGCCAGTGGTCGCGGGAACGCCTGCGGCAAATGGACAGGACGTTCATCAAGGGCGTGCGGGCGGTGGTGGCGGGACATACGCCGGTGGCGGCGCCCCTGCTATTGGGCAACGTGTATCACATCGATACCGAGGGCTGGCGGTCGGGTTATTTCACGCTGCTGGACCTGGAGTCCCTGCAGGCCTGGCCACGCGAGGTCGTCACCGAGCTGGCGACCGAGGAGTAGGCCGCCGGTCGTCAGCCGGTGGAACGGAAAAGGGCGCCCTGGAGGCGCCCTTTGCGTTGGTGCAAGGCCGGGATCAGAGCGGCCGGGCCGCGACTGGGGCAGAGGTGGTGATCGCGCTTGCGCTGACGCCGTTGCCGTCCAGGCCGAGGGCAGGTGTTCCTGCAGCAGGCGACCCTGCGGCGGGGGCGTTGTTCGCCCGGGGCGCCGGGATCGGCATCAATGGGGCCTGGATCGGGCTGTTGGGGTTCGGCGGCTGCACGGAGGTGCCAGGGGCCGGCAGCGGCTTGACCGAGGTGTCGACTCCGTCGGTGGAGCGGTTGTTGTTGAGGAAGTCGGTCAGGGCATCGCCCGAGGACAAGTCCAGCGAGGCGACGGCCTGGCCCGGCGGGAATTCCGAGAAGTAGTACTCGCCGTTCTCGACCAGCAGCCCATCCGGGCGCGGCGCCTGCTTGGCGTCCGGCACGCCCTTGAGCACCGGCTGCATGAAGTCCAGCCAGGTCGACAGGGCCAGGCCGCTGCCGAATTCGTTCGTGCCCAGCGATTTTGGCTGATCGAAACCCATCCAGACCGTGGTGGCCAGCGCGGGCGTGAAACCCGAGAACCAGACGTCCACGGCTTCGTTGGTGGTGCCGGTCTTGCCGCCGACGTCGTTGCGCTTGAGCACCTGGTGCGCGCGCGCCGCGGTGCCGCTGGTGGTGACGCCGCGCAGGATGTCGTCCATGACCCAGGCGGTGCGCGGATCGATGGCGCGGGCGGCTTCGTCGCCCGCGCGGACGGGTTGCGCCTGCATCAGCACTTTGCCGGAGCGGTCGGTGACGTGATCGACCAGATACGGCGTGACGCGATAGCCGCCGTTGGCGAAGACGCTGTAGCCATTGACCACCTGCAAAGGCGTGGCGCCGCCCGCGCCCAGCGCCAGCGGCAGCACGGCCGGCCAGCGCGACTTATCGAAGCCGAAGCGGGTCAGGTAGTCCTGCGCATACTGTGGCGAGATGGCTTGCAGGATGCGGATCGACACCATGTTCTTGGAACGGTACAGGCCCTGGCGCAAGGTGAGCATGGGCTCGTACTTGTTGCCGTCGTTCTTGGGCTGCCAGTCCTTCGAGCCGGTCTGGGCCGCGGTCAGCATGAACGGCTGGTCCGAGATCTGCGTGGCGGGCGTGAAGCCGCGTTCCAGCGCCGCCGCGTAGACGAACGGCTTGATGTTGGAACCGGGCTGGCGCCAGGCCTGGGTCACCCGGTTGAAGGTGCCGCGGTTGTAGTCGAAGCCGCCGATCATGGCGCGGATGGCGCCGTCCTGGGGGGCCATGGACACCAGCGCCGCCTGTAGCGCCGGCATGTTGATGATTTCCCAGCCGTCCGTTTCCTTGTCGCCGGTCTTGTGGATGTAGACCACGGAACCGCGGCGGATGCGCTGGCTGTCGCTGGCCTTCGGGTTCAGGGCGCGGGCCACGACGGCCAGCGCCTTCTTGTCCGAAATGGTGATGATGTCGCGTCCGCTGCGGGCCAGCTTCACTTCCGTGGGGCTGGCCGCCAGCACCACGGCCGCCAGCAGGTCTTCGCTGTCGGGCGCCTTGTCCTGCACGCCGTCCAGGATCTCGTCCAGTGCCAGGGGATCGCTTTCCACGCCGTCGGGCAGGTCGAGCTGGTCTTCCGGGCCGGGATACACGGCACGGCGCGTGTAGTCCAGCACGCCGTCGCGCACGGCGCGGTAGGCGGCTTCCTGGGCCTTGGAATCGATCGTGGTGTAGACGTCGATGCCCTTGGAATAGGTTTCTTCCTGGAACACGCCATACATCAGTTGGCGTGCCAGTTCGGCGGGGTAGTCGCCATGCACGGCGAAGCCGCGCGCGCTGGTGCCGTCTGCGCCGCGGATCGTCAGGCGCTGCTTCAGGGCTTCATCGGCCTGCTCGGGCGTCAGGTAGCCCAGCGTCTTCATGCGGCCCAGCACGTAATGCTGGCGGATTTCCGCGCGCGGAAAGTTGGTGATGGGGTTGAAGCGCGAGGGGGCCTTGGGGATGCCGGCCAGCATGGCGGCTTCGGCCGGCGTCACCTCGGACAGGGGCTTGCCCAGGTAAGTACGCGAGGCGGCCGCGAAACCGTAGGCGCGGTGGCCCAGGTAGATCTGGTTCATGTAGAGCTCAAGGATCTGGTCCTTGCTGAGCTCGTTTTCGATTTTGAAGGTCAGCAGCAGCTCGTAGAACTTGCGCGAATAGGTCTTTTCCGACGACAGGTAGAAATTGCGCGCCACCTGCATCGTGATCGTGCTGCCCCCTTGCGACTTCGAGCCCTTGACGACGTTGGTCAGCACCGCGCGCGCGACGCCCATCCAGTCCACCCCGCCGTGGCTGTAGAAGCGGTCGTCCTCGGCCGCCAGCACCGCCTGGCGCATCACGGCCGGGATCTCGTCGAAGCGCAGCACGTTGCGGTGCTCTTCGCCGTATTCACCGATCAGCACTTTATCGGCCGTATAGATGCGCAGCGGCACCCGCGGGCGATAGTCCGTCATGGCGTGCAGATCGGGCAGGCTGGGCCAGGCCAGCGCCAGGGCAAGGCCAAGCAGAACGGCCCCGCACACGCCAGCGCCGGCCGCGGCGATACCCGCTTTGACCAGGATTCGTTTCCAGGGAAGGCCCGATTTGCCGCCCGGGGTGGCGGAGGATTGCTGGGGGGTGCTCATTGCAGGCGATTCTAGGACAGAACGCTATAGACCGGCCATGGCGCAATAAGGTTTCAGTAACCAAAGTTGCCGGGGAGCGGTGGGGGGCGTGTGCCACGTAAATATAGGGACGGGGTCTAGGATACGCGGGGCGGGGGTTTCGCGCGCGTGCGCATCGAAATGCGCTGTGAAATGTATTGCGCGCCGTGACAAACGGCAAGGCCGGTTGCACGCTTTTGTCGGAATTCAGCGTCGGTTCAGCGCATTGGCGTCTTGCAGGTACCGTTGCGGCGGCGCGCCCAGCGCCCGGTGGAACATCGCGCTGAACGCACTGGGGCTGCGGTACCCCAGGTCGGCTGCTATTCGCGCCACCGGTACCCCCAGCGACAAGCGGCACACGGCGTCCGCCAGCCGGACCTGCTGCACCCACTGCCGATAGTTCAGGCCCAGTTCGGCCTGGAACAGACGGATCAGGGTGCGGGCGCTGGCGCCCACGTCGCTGCCCCAGTCTTCGATGCTGCGTTGCAGGCCGGGTTGGTCCAGGATGGCCATGCAGATGGTCTGCAGGCGGCGGTCGCGCGGCCAGGGAATCTGGATGGGCACCACGCGGGCGGCCGCCAGTTCGGACAGGATCAGTGCCGCGACCTGTTCTTCGCGGCCGCCCAGCGGGTAATCGGCGGGCGCCGCCGTCAACGCCAGGATCAGTTCACGCAGCAGTCCGCTGACCTCGACCACCTGGCACTGCGGCCAGTAATCCGCCGCCACCCCGGCCTGGATGTAGAGCGATCGCATGGACACCGCGCCAACCATGTCGACGCCGTGCGGCACGCCCGCCGGCACCCACAGCGCGCGTAGCGGCGGCAGCGCCCAGAAGCCGCTGGGCGTGGTGACGCGCATCACGCCGTCGACCGCATAGATCAACTGAGCGCGGGGATGGGCGTGCGCGCCGGTTTGCGCGCCCGCCGGGAATTCCTTGGCCATGGCCGTGACCGCGCGCGGCAGGTGCTGGTAGTCCTGGGCATTGATGCTGCGGGCGGCGTCGGGCAGGGGCGGGCGGGTAGGCACGAGTGTCACTTCCGACAAAAGGATGAGGCGAAACCTGAAAGGGCCGTAGCCGTATTTTGTCACTTGCCCGACGAAAATTGGCAGATCTTCGTTGCGGCGGATTTCTACACTGTCTTCTGGTCCCCGGCATGGCGCCGGGCCCCTGACCCTCTTGCATGCGCACCATGAATTCCGCCCAGAACCCTGTCGCCAACGTCACGGACGCCACCCTTCCTACTCCTGCTTCCACGCCGGCTGCTGCACCGGCGGCCTCGGACCCGTCCACCGCGTTCAAGGTGCTGGGCGCCATCAGCGTGGCGCATTTGATGAATGACATGATCCAGTCGATCCTGTTGGCCATCTATCCGATGCTGAAAGCGTCGTTCAGCCTGTCGTTCGCACAAATCGGGATGATCACGCTGGTCTATCAGCTGGCGGCGTCGCTGCTGCAGCCGTTCATCGGCTTCTACACCGACCGCCATCCCAAGCCGTATTCCTTGCCGGTGGGCATGGGCTTCACGCTGGTGGGCCTGCTGCTGCTGTCGGTGGCGCCGTCGTTCGGCTGGCTGCTGGTGGCCGCCGTGCTGGTGGGAACGGGTTCGTCCGTGTTTCATCCGGAGTCGTCGCGAGTGGCGCGCATGGCGTCGGGCGGGCGACACGGTCTGGCGCAATCGCTTTTCCAGGTGGGCGGCAACGTGGGGTCGGCGCTGGGGCCGCTGCTGGCGGCCTTGTTCATCATTCCGCACGGGCAGGGCAGCGTGGCGTGGTTTTCGCTGGCGGCGTTGTTCGGCATCGTGGTGCTGACGGGCATCGGACGCTGGTACAGCGCCAACCGCGTGCGGCTCAAGCCACGCGCGCGGCGCGACGGGGCGGGCAACGGGCTGTCGCGCAACCAGGTGCTTGGCGCGCTGACCGTGCTGGGCGTGCTGGTGTTCTCCAAGTACTTCTATCTGGCCAGCTTGAACAGCTATTTCACTTTCTACCTGATCGGCAAGTTCGGCTTGTCGGTGCGGGAGGCGCAGCTGTACCTGTTCCTGTTCCTGGCCGCGGTGGCGGTGGGCACGGTGGTGGGCGGACCTATCGGCGACCGCGTCGGCCGCAAGATCGTGATCTGGGTATCCATCCTGGGCGTGGCGCCCTTCACGCTGATGCTGCCGTACGCAAACCTGTTCTGGACCGGCGCGCTGGTCGTCGTGATCGGCATGGTGTTGGCGTCGGCGTTTTCCGCCATCGTGGTCTACGCGCAGGAACTGGTGCCGGGCAAAGTCGGCATGATCGCCGGCCTGTTCTTCGGCTTCGCGTTCGGGATGGGCGGCGTGGGCGCCGCGGCGCTGGGCAAACTGGCGGACGCGACCAGCCTGGGCTATGTGTACCAGGTGTGCGCGTATCTGCCGTTGCTGGGCGTGGTGGCGATCCTGTTGCCGAATGTCGAGAAGCCCCGGGCTGGCAACACCCGGGGCTGAAGGGGCCAGCCGTCAGCCCGCTTGCACCGAGCGCAGGCGGGGTTGGCTTTTTTCTATTTGCTGGATATCGCCGTCGGGGCCATGGTGGATGGTCGAGATCTGCGACGTGCGCAGGTCCGCGAGCTGAGCCGCCGTGACGGCGAAGCTCTGCGCCAGCCGGTGGTCCGAAAGCGGGCGGATCGGCTTGCGGCGGTCCTTGCCGCCGAAGCGCCGGTGGTTGTAGACCGCCCAGCCCACCAGGATGGCGGCATTCGCCAGCGCCAGCAGTCCGTAACCCCAGAGCGTGCGCGCGGTGGGCAGGAAGACGGGCCACAAGGCCACGTCCGGCCCGCCCGCCGCGGCGCGCAGGATGGCGACGATGCCCGACCCGAACAGGTAGGCGAAGGCGAACCAGCCGACGGCGGTCAGCAGCAGGTCGACGAGGTAGCCCGCGCGCGAGCGTTGCGTGGTGATGATCATGAGACGTCCGGTGATTTGATGCCCCGGTCCGGGCTGGTCCAGCGCGCGCGCCGGGCCTGCTTGCGAAGCATGACTTTGGGAAAACTGATCAGCGTGGTGAACAGGGTGACCATCCAGTAGGCCAGCGGATACCAGATGACCCAGTACAGCGCGCGGGTCAGGCCGGGTTCATAGCGGCGGTCGATCAGAATGCTGACGGCGAATTGCAGCAGGCATACCATCGCCAGCATCATGCCGGTGAAGGCGGGCGGCATCAGGCTTGCGATCTGCATCTGGTTGGGCAGGGCGACGAACTGGCTGATCACCCATAGCAGCACCGAGATCGCGAATGCGAATGCCCAGGCCGTGGACAGGCAGAATTCCGCCACCAGCGGCCACAGCCGGCGATGGCGCCAGCTCCAGATGGAACGCAGGTTCTTCAGAAAGACCTCCGCGCCGCCTTGGGCCCAGCGCAAACGCTGCTTCCACAATCCGCGCAGGGTTTCCGGCATCAGGATCCAGCACAGCCCGCGCGGTTCGTAGAAGATCGACCAGTGGTCGCGCTGCAGTTTCCAGCTGATGTCGATGTCTTCGGTGATCATGTCCAGGCTCCAGTAGCCCACGCGGTCCAGCGCTACGCGGCGGAACGCGGCGACCACGCCGGATACGGTGAACACCTGCCCGTAGACGCGCTGCGTGCGTTTGATCAGGCCGATGATCGACGAGAACTCGCCCACCTGGATGCGGCCGATCAGCGTGGAGCGCGTGCGGATGCGCGGGTTGCCGGTGACGGCGCCCACTCGCGGGTTGTCGATCAGGGGCGCCACCAGATACGCCGCGGCATCCGGGTCCAGCACCGCGTCGCCGTCGATGCAGACCAGGTATTCGCTGCGCGCGGCCAGCGCGCCCATGCGCAAAGCCATTGCCTTGCCCTGGTTCTGGGCCAGGTGCACGACGCGCAGTTTCGGTTGCGACGCCGCCAGCCGGTCCAGCATGGCGGCGGTGCCGTCGCTGGAGCCGTCATTGATGGCGATGACCTCGATATGCGGATAGTTCTGGCCCAGCGCGGCCAGCAACGTTTCTTCGCCGTTGGCGGCTTCGTTGAAGCAGGGCACCAGGATAGACACCAGCGGATCGCCAGCCAGCACGGGCGGCTTGCGGTCCTTGCCCCATGTCCAGTGGCGCTCCCAATGCCACCAGAAATAGATGCCACCGGCCATCCACATGCCGGACATGAAAAGGGGATAGAAGAAGACGAAGCCCAGCAGCGCTTCTCCGGTCAGCATCAGCGTGAAGCCGAACGGCGCGCCGAGCACCGCGCAAAGAATTATCAGGGCGAGCAGACGGTCGATCATCGGAGGGGATACCAGGCTTCGGAGATGGCGGGCCGGATGCCTTGCAACCGGGGCTGGTCTTGCGAGAAGTCATCGGGGTAGTAGCCGAAACTGAGCGCGCCGCGCCGTTGCAGGCGCTGCATCCAGCCGGCCAGCACCGCGGTGTCCACCGGCGCGCCCTCGGGCTGGCCGGGGCCTGCGCGCCAGTCGCGGCTTTGCAGTTCGAACACGGTCTTGCCAAGCGCGCCCGGACGGCGGGCGACGGCGTCCACCATCGAATCCAGCCAGGCGTTCTCGCGTCCCTTGGGCACGTTTTCCATCAAGGGCATCGCCATGGGGGCGGTCCAGTCGTACGCACCCAGGAAGTCGTCCAGATTCTGCGCGAACCAGGTCTCGGACTCGGGATTCAGCACGGGTTGCGCATAGATGTTGCGCGCCGTTTTGATCTGCGGGCCGCGCACCGCCCGCACGCGTTCCGCGAGTTGGGCGGTGAAGTCCACCAACGCGCGGCTCTTGAACCGCGTCCAGCGCTGCAGGGTGTCCGGGTCTGCGCGCAGCGCCTCGATGCTTCCGGGCAGGCCGGCCGCGCGGTAGGCGGCAAGCGCGGCGGGGCTGGCGTCTTCGAAGTCGGACAACAGGGCGTCGTCGTGAAACAGCACGCCGTCGAAGATCGCGTAGCGCGCCAGGTCTTCGTACAGGTCGCCGATGCGCGTGCGCACCGTGGCGTCGAAGGGAGACAGGCGGCGGTACTGATCGGGGTCGGGCTGCGCCGGCGCTTGCGCCTCGGGCTCCCAGCGGGTGACGCGCGGCAAGGACGGATCAAGGTCGAACGCCAGCACCGGCATCCAGGCGTAGACCATCACGTTGGCCCGGTTATGCAATTGCCAGGCCGCGCGGTTGAACAGGTCCGCGCGCATCGGCAGCCAGCGGTTGGGGAAGTACACCGACTTCACCAGGCCGTCGCCTTCGGGGTCCGCATAGGCCTGCAGGAAAACGGTGTTGATCTGCATGTCGAGGATGCGCTGCACCAATTCGCCCAGGTTGCGGTCCGTCTGCGCGGGATCGGGGTCGTAGACGTAGTCCAGATCGATGTGCGCCACCCGCATGAAAGGGCTGGCTTCCATGCCGATGACGCTGTTGGCGAAGGGTTTCAACGCGGGGTCGCTGGCCAGCAGCAACCGTGGCGTGGACATCAGGCGGCCCAGCCGGCCGGCGCCATCTTCCAGCGTCAGCGCCAGTTGATAGCCGTGTTCCCCCGCGATGCGCAGCGTGGAGCCGCCTTCCGCCCCGTAAGGCCAGACCCACACGCGCGGCGCGCGGCCGGTCGCGCGGCGAATCTTGTCGGTGATGGCGGCCACGTCGCGGCCCATGCGGGCGTTGAATTCGGCTTCGGTTTCGTACTGGCGTGTCTGCGCGTTGTAGGCGCGGATGGCCGCGGCCGGTTCGGTATTGCTCTGGGGGTTGGCCAGCGCGCCGTAGTGGGACGCGTTGGTGTGCGCGGCGATCTCCACCAGACCGGATTTCGAGATCTCGCGGATTTCGTCCCAGTTCAAGAAGCGGTCGCGTGCCTCGGGGCTGCCGCCGAAGTCCACCGGCTGGCCTGCCGGCGTATCCATCCAGACCCCGACGGGCGCCAGCAGCGCGGGCCAGCCATAGGCTTTCAGGATGGGCAGGACGCGGGTGTAGAAGCTGCGGTAGCCGTCGTCGAACGACAGCAGCACGGCGCGGTCGGGCAGCGGCTTGCCGCCCTGGCGCGCCGTCAGGATCTGGTCGACGGACACGGCCTGGTAGCCGTTGGCGCGCAACCAGGCCAACTGTTCGACCAGCCGGTCGGTGCGGACGCTGAGAAAGCCCTGGTCGGGGTCTTCGTCTTCGACGTCGTGATAGGCCAGCACCAGGAATTGGTCGGGTTTCCAGGGCTGTTCCGAGGCGGCCAGGGGGCGTTCGGCCGGCGGCGTGTAGACGGGAATGTCCTTGGCACAGGCGGTCAACGCCAGGATGACCAGCAGCAGCAAGCCTGCCAGGATCAAACGGGTAGGGGTGTTAAGCGGCATGACGGGTTCCGGGTCCGGGTTCGGATGGAGGTTCAGAAGCGGTAGGCAAGGTCGAACACGATGCGCAGTTCGCGTTCGCGCACGCCGTCGTAGGGCCGGCTGATGCCGGTGACCATGGCGCCCATGTCCAGCACGTCGTTGGCGCGGTAGCGCTGGCCATAGCCCAGCGCGATGACGCCGCCGGTGCCGTAGCCTTGCTGACTGTAGGCGCCGGCGCCCAGCGTGCCGATCTGTTCCCATGCGGTTTCGTAGCGGCGGTAGAGTGTGTGCGTCAGGCGCACGCCGGGCACCGCCATGAAGTCGGCGCTGGGGTTGAAATAGGGGGCGTCGTCGCGTGTATTGCGCTGGGATGACAGCTCCAGTTCCAGATCGGCCTTGAGGTGGGGGGCGGTATAGACGCGTTCGCGGCCGTTGATGCCCAGTTCCCATCGCTGGTTGCCGTCGCTGAAACGGGAAGGCGCCACGGCCAACGTCCATTCGCGCCGTTCGTTGGCGCGCCAGCGCACGTACCCCGTCAAGCGATTCGACGAGATATCGTTGGTCAAGGCGCGCAGGGGCGTGTCACGCGACATGATTTCGCCCGATCCGCCGATTTGCCAGTGGTCGTCCAGGTCGTAGGCGGCCGACAGGCGTACCCCGGGCTTCACGCCATGTCCGTAATCGTGGGTCGAGACTTCGCCCTCGACCGTCAGGTCGCGGCCCCGCCATTCCACGCCCGTCCGCAGCCAGCGGTAGTCGCCGCGGCCTTCCTCGAAGTCGCCGGTTGCATAGCCGCCGCCGCCGAATACGCGCCAGTTGTAGTGGATGGGCGATGAATAGAGCACGGCGTCGATGCCGAAGTCGCCATTGCCATTGACGGGGCTGTCCGAGGCCAGGCCGCGGTAGCCGCTAATGCGCAGTTCGGCCTTGTTGTGGACCTCCCATTCGCGCGCCAGGCGGCGGCTGGTCAGGTTTTCCGGCGCGCGCGCCAGCGTGTCGGCGGACAGCGCTTCCGCCTGCCGCCATTCCTGCAGGTCCAGCGCGGTGAAGCCCTGGCCGTTTTCCACGCCCAGGCTGCGGGGTGACTGGGTTTCCGCCATTTTCAGTTCCGCCTCTGAAGCACGCGGCAGCTCACGCGCGCGATAGACGATGGCCAGGTCACTGCGCAGGCCGGAATTGTTGGGCGCGTTGGCGACCATGTCTTCCAGGTGCTGCTGCGCGGCGACGGTATCGTCGGCCTGCAGCCGGGCCGCCGCAAGGGTCTGGCTGCTTTCCAGCTTCAGGTCGTTGGGAATGCGGGTGGCCTGGCCCTTGGGGTACAGCCAGGGGGCGTAGCCCGACTGCACGGCTTCGGTCACGGCGCCGGTCTCGTCGTATTGCTCGCCTTCGGCCAGCGCGTAGTAGCGTCCGGTCTGGTTGGCCAGCCGCTGCTCGGGGTCGTCGTGGTCGAAGGCGTCGTCGGCGGCGACCTGCCGGTAGAGGTCGCGCGCGCGTTCGGGCTGGCGTTGGTACAGATAGGCCGACGCCACATCGTTCAAGGCGTAGCGCGGCACGCTGATGCCTTCGGCGATGAGCGCTTCGTATTCCTGCGTCAGGTCCGCCATGCGCGCGCGGGCATGCAAGGCGTGCAGGCGGTCGATGCGGGCACGAGCCACATCGTCGCGGGCCGCCTCGCCCAGTTGCCGCCACGCGGGGATCAGGGCGTCATAGCCGGCCAGCGCCCGGTCGGCGATCGCGAAGCGTTCGGCCTCGCTGCGGGTCGGCATTGCGGCCAGGCGAACCTGCTGGGCCAGCGCGTCGGCTTCGAAGCCCCGCATCTGCGCGGCATTGAACAGGTCCGGGCGCCGCTGCGCGCGTTCCAGCGCCACGTCGGCCATGCGCGCGCGTTGCAGCGCGTAGATGTACTCGCGCTGCACGGCAGGGGATTCGGGCGCAAGACCCTGCGCCAAGTCTGCCTGGTGCAGGGCTTCGAACGGCTGGCCTTGGCGGGCGTGGACATAGGCCAACGCCAGCCGCGCGTCCGGGTTCCGGGGCTGGCGCGCCACCCATTTCAGCCCGGCGGCCCGGGCCGCGTCGAACTGGCCGGCGTCCGCGAGGGTCATGATTTCACCCGCGGCGAAAGCGGGCTGCGCCGGATGGCGGCGCAGTCCTTCGCGGTAGCGGGCCAGGGCATCTTGCCAACGCTGTTCATCGCGATAGGCTCGGGCCACCGCCAACTGCACGTCGGCGGGCAGAACCGCGCTGGCCGGTAGCCGTTCATAGGCCGTGATGGCCTCGGCGGGCTTGCCGGCCCAACCGGCAATGATGATGTGATCGTGGATCGCCCGTGTGCTGGCCGTCGGGCCTTGCTGGCGCAGCATGGCCAGCGCGGGTTCGTAGTCGCCGGCGCGGGCGCGGAGGATCAGCGCGTCGTAATCGGCTGATGGCCCCGCAAGGGCCAGGGCCGGAGCCAGGGCTGCACAGGCGGCCAGGCGGCGAAGTGTCGTTCGGGCAACCTGGGGTTGCTTGGGGCCTCTTCTTTGCATCGGTTGTACTTCCGCAGTTGCGACTAGGGATGTTCATGGCTCCGCCGCCCGGCGGGCGCGCTGGCGGACGAACCGGCAGCGACGCGAGCGGCGCGCAAGGCGCGCTCGGAAGGCGAAACGAACATGTGGTTTGGACTGCGCGGCGCCCGCTACGGGGACCTTCGCACGCGCGCTGAGGCGGGTGCATGGCTAGTACGCGCCACGCCCGTGGGGCGTGGTCGAGGAGCTTCTTCTGGCTTCTTCGACAAGCGAGAATGTAGGGGTTTTCCGCCAATTCAACTGTCAATTACTGCAAAGGGGGGGCCAGGCGCGTTGCCCTTGGCGTATTCTTCGTCGCATACCGTGCAATCGTCCTGGCGCGGGTAGTAAAGGTTCTGGACACATCGCATTCGCCTCGCGTCGGCCATTGGCCGTCTTGCGTGCAATGCGGCTATTTGTCCGTCTGGTAACAAAAAGCATCAAAAATGCTGACGTGTAACGCGTCTCCACTTACGAACCCAGTGCAACGGCAATTCCAAGCGACGGTAAGCGCCCTGCGGCGCAAGCCGTAAAAACCATGACGACTTCCTTGTTCTTCCTGATGTGGGGGCTTGCCACGGCGTTGGCGTTGCCGCTGCTGCTGCCGTTCCTGGCGCGCGGCGTGGGCGGCGTCCGGGCCTTCATCGTGGCGAATGCACTGGCCGTGCTGTCCCTGCTGTCGTATGCGTCGGGCGACTTCCTGGCGCCCGGCGTCTATGTGATGGTGTCCAACGCCGCGTGGGTGTGCGCGGTGGGCCTGGTCTACGTGGGCCTGCGCCAGTTCTTCGGCCTGCGTCCGCACATCGCGCGCACCGTCGGCATCGGCGCGGCCTGTCTGCTGGCGCTTGCGCTGATGCTGTACGGCAACGACAACATGAGCGGGCGCATGATGCTGTTTTCCATCTACACCTGCGGGTACATGGCGATGGCGGGGCGGGTGATTTTCCGCCAGCGCAAGCAGATCCTGACCCGCGGCGTGACGCTCTATCTGATGCTGGCGACGGGCGGCCTGGCCGGCCTGCACGGGCTGCGCGTCGTGGTCTACAGCACCGGCCTGGAACCCCCGGTGTCGCTGCTGCAGCCGTCGGCATGGGGGCTGTTCTTCATCGTATGCGGGTCGGCCACCGTGCCGGCCCTGTTCCTGGGGCTGCTGCTGCTGATCCAGACCCGCCTGTCGGAACAGATGCAGGCCGCGCTGACGTTCGACAGCCTGACGCGCGCCTACTCGCGCCGCAGCATCCTGGACGAACTGGAGCATGAGCTGCAGCGGTGCAGCCGCACGGGCGGCCAATTGGCGGTGCTGGTGCTGGACATCGATCATTTCAAATCCATCAACGACCGCTACGGCCACGCGGCCGGCGACACGGCGCTGCGGCACTACGCGCACGTGGTGCAGAACGCAGTGCGGGCGTCGGACCGCTTTGGCAGGCTGGGAGGCGAAGAATTCGTACTGCTGATGTACGACTGCGATCCCGCGCGGGCGTTGATCCACGCGCAGCGGGTGTGCGACGCATTGCGGGATACGCCGCTGTACCTGCAGGGGTGCGAAGTACCAATGACCACCAGCGGGGGCCTGGCGTCCTACCAGGCGGGTGACAGCGCCGATGTGATTTTGGCGCGCGCGGATGTGGCGTTGTACCGCGCCAAGGAGCAAGGGCGCGACCGTGTGGAGATGGCCTTTTCAGGCCGCGGCGCCGGCCGGGTGCACGTGACTGGGCAGGCGGCCAACGCGCCGTTGGCCGTCCAGGAGGCGTCGGGCGACTAGCAGCCCTGGCGCCTCCTGGTGTGGGCTGGGGCCTAGGGTTTGAGGTGTTCCGTCAGGAACTTTTCCATTGCCTCGTAGAACTCGAACTTGTTCTCGTCGTTGTGGAATCCGTGGCCTTCGTTGTCCTTGACCATGTATTCCACTTCGATGCCGCGGGCCCTCAGCGCCTTGACCATCTGGTCGCTTTCATCCTTGTTCACGCGGGGGTCCTTGGCGCCCTGCGCAATGAACAGCGGCGTCTTGATCTTGTCCGCGTGCAGCGCCGGCGACGTGGCGGCCAGGCGGTCGCGGTCGCGCTCCGGATGGCCCACCATGTCTTGCATCTTGTCCAGCATGGGCTTCCAGTACGGCGGAATGGACTTCATGAACGTGAACAGATTCGACACGCCCACGTAATCGACCGCGGCGGCATAGAGGTCAGGCGTGTAGGCCACGCCGGCCAACGTGGCGTAGCCGCCGTAGCTGGCGCCGTAGATGCCGATGCGTTTGGGGTCGGCGATGCCTTCCTTGATCAGCCATTGAACGCCGTCGGTGATGTCGTCCTGCATTTTCAGGCCCCATTGCCCGAAACTGGCTTCCCAGAAAGCGCGGCCATAGCCCGTCGATCCGCGGAAGTTCATTTGCAGCACGCAGAAGCCGCGGTTGGCCAGGAACTGCGTTTCGGGGTTGTAGCCCCAGCCGTCACGCGCCCACGGGCCGCCATGCGGGTTCACGATGCAGGGCAGGTTCTTCGGGTCGCGGCCGGCCGGCAGCGTGAGATAGCCGTGGATGGTCAGGCCGTCGCGGCTTTGGTAGCTGATCGGACGCACGCGCGACATGTCCGCTTCCGGGATGGCCGGGTTGATGTCGGCCAGCTTGGTCAGCGTGTCGGTGGCGGCGTCGTAGATGTAGCGCGATCCGGGCGTGCGGTCGTTGTAGGCCGCGACGATGAACTTGTTTTCATCGCGGTTGGAGCCCTGCAGCGCGACCTCATAGCCTTTGAGCTTTGTCGACAAGGTCTTGAACAGCGCTTCGGACTGGGCGTCGAAGAACTTGTATTGCGGCTTGTCGGTCTGGTAGGCGGCCAAGGTCAGCACGCGGCGCTTGCGCGAATAGCCGGCGCCGTCCAGATCGACGGTATCCGGCGTGAAGACTTCTTCTTCGGCGTCGGGCTTGGCGGGGTCGATAACGACCAGCGACAGTTTGTCGCGGCCCCGGTTGCTTAGCGCGTAGATCTTCTTGTCGTCGAAGGTGAAGAAGGACGGGCTGACGCTGGTGCGGTAATCGGTCGTGATCAGCGGACGGAACTCGGAGGCTTCGTCATCGCGGTAGAGCAGGGTGGTGTTCAGGCCGTCGCTGGTGACGGCGGCGCGCACCTTGCCCGCGTGGTCCGTCTGCCAGCCGACGATGTTGCCGGGGTTCTGCGCCACCAGCACGGCGGCGCCGGTATGGACGTTGACGCGGTAGACGTCGAAGACTTCAGGGTTGCGCTGGTTGTGGCTGATCAGGACGTGGTCGGGATCGTCTTCCAGGTCGTCTTCGATGCTGGCGCGGGCGCCTTCATACGGGGTCAGGTCGGTGATCTGGCCGGTCTTGGCGTTGACGGCGAGCACATGGTAGTTCTCGTCGCCACCGAAGTCCTTCTGGTAGAGCACGACGTCGCCGCCCTTCCAGAAATAGTTGCTGATGTCGCGGGCGGTTTCGCGGGTCAGCTGGCGGGGCTCGCCCACCAGCTTGCTGCCTTCCAGCGGCTGCACATAGATGTTCATGCGGGCCGGATTGCCGTCCACGCTGGTGGGCTGCATGAACGCCAGCGTCTGGCCGTCTTCGGCCAGGCGGAAGAAACCGCGTTCCGGATTGCGGAAGAAGTCTTTCAGGGGGTAGGCGCGAGGGGGCGGCGGCGTGGCGCAGCCGCCCAGTGTGGTGCCGACGATGCTGGCGGCGAGAACGGTGCGCGTCATGAATGAAAACAAGGGGAGACCTCCGTGATTTCAATGCCTTACGTTATGGCAATACGTGATGGGCATTGGCGGACTGCGGCGCGTGCCGGCGCCGGGCGCCGGCGGCTCGTCGATAATGCCATAGTCGCGCGGGCGGTGTCGAACCGGCCCCACTTATGCCGCCGGACGGTTTGCGGGATAATCGCGGCAATTCATCTGGAGAATTACATGTACAGGAATCTGGTCGCGGCATCGGCGCTGGCGCTGGGCCTGGCGGGCTGCTCGCTGGGCATTTCGCAGGACAGCGCGTCGCCGCACAGCGAGTTCAAGGCGCCGGTCGCCTTCAAGGATGCCTACGCCACGGTGATCCGGCAGTCGAACAACTGCCTGCGCAGCACGGACAACGCCTACCGCGTGATCCCCGAACTGAACGAAGGCGCGCAGTCGGCCGTGGTGCGCGTGCTGGCGCCGTACAGCGATAACGAGATGTCGCGGGTCGACCTGAAGGCCGCGGGCGAGAAGTCCACGGATGTACGCATCGTGATGTGGGGCAAGGGCACCTGGGACGCCGCGGCGATGCGCGCGATGCAGGACGCAATCTACTACAGCATCACGTCATGCAGCACCTACATGCCGCTGGATCCGCGGCCGCCGGTCAAACCGTCGCGCGACCTGCCGAACTAGCGTCAATCGCCGCCGGGACGGCGGCGGATGATCTTGAAGGTGGCGGTGGCGCGGGCGACCAGTTCGCCGTCGGCGCGCCGGATGTCGCCTTCGCAGAAGGCGATGGACGCGCCACGGCGCAGGCAGCGCGCTTCAATGACCAGATCGCCCGTGCCAGGCGACAGGAACGTGGTGTTCATGTCGATGGTGGCCATGCCTTCGGTGGCGTTGGCCGAACCGCGAGCCGCAGCGCTGAGGGTGAAGTCCAGCACGCTCATCAGTGTGCCGCCATGCACGTCGCCACGGCTGTTGGTCAGGTCCTGGCGCCACGGCAGCGTGGTGCGGGCGTAAGCCGGCGCGATGCTCTCGGGCACCAGGCCGATGAAATTCATGAAGGGTATCGTCAGGCCGAAGTAATCAGTTTGGGCGGGTGCGGTCATGGAACGGTTGTGAGCGGAAAGGGATAGCGGGATCAGCCGGTCATAATATATTTTTTTGCAGTGGCCGCCAGCGCATCGCTGCGCCGGCCACGGTGTTCCGAGCGGAATGTCTCAATTAATGCGCAAGATCGTGCATGTGGACATGGATGCGTTCTACGCGTCCGTGGAGCAGCGCGACAACCCTGAACTGCGTGGCAAGCCGGTGGTCGTGGCCTGGACCGGCCCGCGTTCGGTCGTGTGCGCCGCGTCGTACGAGGCCCGGCGCTTCGGCATCCATTCGGCCATGTCCGCCGTCCGGGCGGAACGGCTCTGTCCGCAGGCCATCTATGTGCCGCCGGACTTCAACCGCTACCGCGAAGTCTCGCGCCAGATCCGCCAGATATTCGCCCGCCATACCGACCTGATCGAACCGCTGTCGCTGGACGAGGCCTACTTGGACGTCACGATCAACAAATGCGGGCTGCCGTCGGCCACGGAAGTGGCGCAGGTCATCCGGCACCAGATCCGGGAAGAGACGGGGTTGACCGCGTCGGCGGGCATCGCGCCCAATAAGTTCCTGGCCAAGATCGCGTCGGATTGGAACAAACCCGACGGGCAGTTCGTCGTTCGGCCCGGCAAGGTGCTGGCCTTCCTGCAGCCCTTGCCGGTGCGCAAAGTGCCCGGGGTAGGCAAAGTGACGCAGGCCCGGCTGGAGCAGCTGGGCATCCTTACCGTGGGCGATCTGGCCACGCACAGCGCCGAAGAGCTTGAGCATTACTTTGGCCGCTATGGCAGGCGCTTGTACGAATTGGCGCGCGGCATCGACGAGCGCGAGGTGCAGACCGACCAGCCGTTGCAGCAGGTTTCGGCGGAGACGACCTTTTCGGAAGACATCCAGCTGGATGCGCTGGGCGACGCGATCGACCGCATGGCCGACCGGGTATGGGACCAGGCGCTGAAGAAAGGCGCGCTGGGACGCACGGTGGTGCTGAAGTTGAAGACGGACCGGTTCCGCATTCTGACGCGCAGCCAGACCAGCCCGAATCCGCCGGCATCGGCGGCCGAGCTGGCCGCCGTGGCGCGGTTGTTGTGCGAACGCGTGGAATTGCCGCCGGAAACGCTGTACCGGCTGGCCGGGGTCGGGATGAGCAATTTTGCCGATCCCGCCGAGCAGTCGCGCCAGCCGGATCTGTTCGGCGGCGCGTTCTGACTGGCTGGATCAGGCCAGGCGGGCTTTCACTTGCTGGGACAGCGCGGTCATGTCGGCACGGCCGGCCAGGGCCTGCTTCAGCAGCGCCATGACCTTGCCCATCGCGGGCGCGCCGGTCACGCCTTGCGCGGCAACTTCGGCCAGGGCGGCGTCGATGGCGGCGGCCACTTCCTCGGGCGTGGCGGCTTGCGGCAGGAACTCCTGCAGCACGGCCATTTCGGCTTTTTCCTGCTCTGCCGTTTCGGTGCGGCCGGCCTGTTCGAACGCGGCGATCGATTCGCGGCGTTGCTTGACCTGCTTTTCGATGATGGCGGTGATTTCAGCGTCGGTCAGGTCGCGGCGTTCGTCCACTTCCTTCTGCTTGACGGCAGCCAGCAGGAAACGCAGCGTCGTGAGGCGCTCGGCGGCCTTGGCGCGCATCGCATCCTTGACGGAATCGGAGAGGCGGGTCTTGAGCGTAGCAGTGCTCATCGGGGAACCTTTTGTATGGTGTTGCGGCAAATGGGAAGTGTAAACCGGACGGGCCTACTTCAATTGGGTCAGGTCGCCGCGCAGGGCCACCCCGGCGACCACCGCGCCCGCATGGCATTCGTAGTCGGTTTTGCTGGCGTATTCGTTCTTGCGATAGTAGCTGACGATGTTGGTCACGGCGTTCGCATTGGCCTTCTTGGCCGCTTCGTGCATGGCGATGACGGCGGACTGCGCTACCCATTCGCAGGCCTCGGCGTCTTTCTTCGCGAACGCATTGGTCTTGCGGTTGGTCACGACGCCAGCTTCCAGGACGCGTCCCTTGGGTCCGGTGCCTGCCAGATAGAACTTGACGCTTCCGTCGATCTTGCCGGCGGCCAGGGCCGCATCGATGGCGGGCTGCAACGGCAGGAACACGGTGCGGTCGGCGGCCAGCGCCTGCGCCGAGCAAGCCAGTGAAAGGGACAGGGCTCCAAGCAGCCGGGAAGGGAAGGTCATCAAACGCGCTCCATGGATGGAAAGTTGAAAAGGGCGGGCGCCGTGTTCAGCGCCACCGCCGGAAAATCAGGGAAGTATTGATGCCGCCAAAGGCGAAATTGTTGTTCATGACGTATTCGTTGTTCATGCGCCGGCCTTCGCCCTGCACGTAATCGAGTTCGCCGCAGCGGGGGTCGACGTTGCGCAGGTTCAGCGTGGGGGCGTACCAGTCGCTGTTCAGCATCTCGATGCTGAACCAGGATTCCAGTACGCCGCAGGCGCCCAGGGTGTGCCCCAGGTAGCTCTTTTGCGAACTGATGGGCATGCCGCTGCCGAACAGGCTGTGCGTGGCTTGCGTTTCGGCGATGTCGCCCTGTTCGGTCGCCGTGCCGTGTCCGTTGACATAGCCGATGGCCTGCGGCGGCAACGCCGCGTCCGCCAGCGCCATTTCCATGGCGATGCGCATGGTGCGGGCCTCGGGGCGGGTGATGTGCGTGCCATCCGAATTGCTGCCGAACCCGACGACCTCGGCATGGATGCGGGCGCCGCGGGCCAGGGCGTGGTCCAGTGATTCCAGTACCAGCATGCCGCCGCCTTCGCCGATCACCAGCCCGTCGCGGTCGCGGTCGTAGGGGCGGGGCGTGAGTTCCGGCGTGTCGTTCTGCTGGCTGGTGGCGTAGAGCGCGTCGAACACCAGCGCCTCGCTGGCGCAGAGCTCTTCCGCCCCGCCGGCCAGCATCATTTCCTGGCGGCCGTAGCGGATGGCTTCGTAGGCGTAGCCGATGCCCTGGCTGCCCGACGTGCAGGCGCTGGACGTGGGGATGATGCGGCCCTTCAGTTCGAAGAAGATGCCGACGTTGGCCGCGGTGGTGTGCGGCATCATGCGCACGTACGAGTTGGCGTTGAGGTCTTCGGTGACGCCGTTGAGCAGCATGTTGCCGAAGGCGCGGATTTCGGCCGTGCTGCCCACGGAAGACCCGCAGGCCACGCCCATGCGGCCGTCGGTGATGCTCGGGTCGCCAAGCAGCGCGGCGTCGGCCAGCGCCAGTTCGGCGGCGCGGACGGCCAACTGCGAAACGCGCCCCATGCTGCGCAATTGCTTGCGGGTCCAGTGCGCGGGCACCTGGAAATCTTCGACGGGGCCCGCCAGCCGGGTATTCAGTTCGGCGTACCGGGACCAGTCCGGCATGTGCCGGATGGCGCTGCGGCCCGACGCGAACGCCTGCTGTATGTGGGCCCAATCGGAACCCAGGGCGCTGATGCCGGCCATGCCGGTAATGACGACGCGCTTCATCAGCACAGGCCTCCGTTGACGGCAATGACCTGGCGGGTGATGTAGGCCGCGCCCGGCGACATCAGGAACACCACGGCGGCGGCCACTTCTTCAGGCCGGCCCATGCGCTGGGCCGGCACTGCCTTCAGGATTTCTTCCACGGGCACGTGCTCGTCGATCATGTCGGTATCGATCAGGCCGGGGGCGACGCAGTTAACGGTGATCTGGCGCTTGGCCAGTTCAACGGCCAGGGCTTTGGCGGCGCCGATCAAACCGGCCTTGGATGCGCTGTAGTTGACCTGGCCGCGGTTGCCCACCAGCCCGGAGACCGAAGCCATGCAGACCACGCGCCCCGCGGCACGGCGCCGGATCATCGGCATCGCAAGCGGACTGAGCACGTTGTAGAAGCCGTCGAGGTTGGTTCGCAGCACCTGGTCCCAGTCGTCGCCCGTCAAGGCGGGGAAGGCGCCGTCGCGCGTCAGGCCGGCGTTCAGCACGACGCCATAGTAGGCGCCGTGGGCATCGACATCCGCTTGCAGGACGGCGGCGCATTGCGCGCGGTCCGCCACGTCGAACTGCAGGATACGGGCTTGGCGTCCACGGGCCAGGACGTCGGCCAGCACGGCCTCGGCCTGGTCGCGCTGCTGGCGGCAATGCAGCACCAGGTCATGGCCGGCGTCGGCCAGGGCCAGCGCGATCGCGCGGCCGATGCCGCGGCTGGAGCCGGTTACGAGGATAGGGGCAGCGCTCATTGAAGGGGGGCTTCCTGGATAAATGCGGTGGGATCTTTGGGCTGATAGACATTCAGCCGGGCCTGGGCCAGCAGGCGGGTCTGGTCGTGCAGTTCGCATTCGAAGACGCTCATGCCGCTGGCGTCGATCAGGCCGCGTCGAACATGGATGGTTAACGCGGCCCCGGCGGGCAGGCGGTCGGCGTGGCAGTCGTAGCGCCGCGTGCCAAGCAGAAAGCCCAGCTTGACGGCCTGGCCTGCCTGGCGCGCCTGACAGCCGGCCCAGGCGCCCACGGCTTGCGCCATGAGTTCCATGCCCAGCCAGGGCGGCAGCGAGCCGTCGGGCCATGAATAGGGACCGGGGCGAACGACGGCGCGCGCGCTCAGGCTGTCGGCGTCGTAGGCTTGCACGTCGTCGATCAGGATCATGTTGCCGGCGTGAGGCAGCAGGCTGGCGACGGGCCAGGGGCATGGGTTCATGCGCGGGCTCCGAAGATCAGGCTGGCGTTGTTGCCACCGAAGGCGAAAGAGTTGCTCATGGCGATGCGCGGCCGGCCTTGGGCGTAGCGGTGCTGGCCGGTGCTGAAGTCCAGCGCAGGCAGCGCGGGGTCGGGGTGGCCGTCCCAGACGTGGGGCATCAAGCGGCCGTCGGGGTTGCCCGCCGACAGCGTGATCCATGCCAGCGCAGCTTCCATGGCGCCCGCGGCGCCCAGCGTGTGGCCGGTCAGCGCCTTGGTGGAGGCGCAGGGCACGCCTTCCGGAAACACGGCATGCATGGCCTGGCTTTCCATGGCGTCGTTGTGGGTCGTGCCCGTGCCGTGCAGGTTGACCCAGCCGATGTCGGCGGGTGACACGTCGGCGGCGCGCAGGGCGGCCTGCATGGACAGGCGCGCGCCGGCGCCGGAGGGCTCGGGGGCGGACATGTGCCAAGCGTCGGAACTGGCCCCGCCACCCAGCAGGGCGACGGCGTGCGGGTCGGCGGCATCGCGTTCCATCAGGAACAGGACGCCGGCTTCGCCGATGTTGATGCCACGGCGGTTGGCCGAGAACGGCAGGCACAGCGCGTCGTCCACGGCTTCCAGCGTGGCGAAGCCGTTGATCGTCAAGCGGCACAGCGTGTCCGCGCCGCCGCAGACCACGGCGTCGCACAGGCCGGCGGCCAGCATCCGGTGCGCCGACAACAGCGCGCGGGCGCTTGACGTGCAGGCCGTCGACAGCGTGTAGGCCGGCCCTGACACGCCCAGATAGGCCGCCAGGAAAGCCGCGGGCGAAGACAGGGCCTGGCGGCGATAGTCGTAGCTGGCGGGCCAGGCTCCCTGGGCGGCCAACTGGCGGAAGGCGGGCGCGTTGTCGTTGACTCCCGACGTGCTGGTGCCCAGCACGACGGCGACGCGCGCCGGGCCATAGCGGTCGATGGCACGTTGCAGCTGTGGTTCGATCTGCGCGGCGCAGGCCAGCAGCAATTGGTTGTTGCGGCTGTGATGCTGCGCGGGCTGCGTGTCGGGTATTGCCGGCAAGGCGCCGGTGTAGCCGCCCAGCGTCAGGCTGCGTCCGTCGACCCAGCCCGTCTGGGCCACCATGCCGCCCGTATCGCCGTTGAACGCGGCTTGCGCCGCCGCATCGATGCCGGCGCCCAGCGCGCAGACGATGCCGGGTGTGCCCAGCCAGCTGTTCATGGCTGCTCCTTGAGCGGCGCGATCCGCCAGGTGTTGCCGTCGGCGCCGGTGATGGAAAAGACGTCCGGGTCGGCGGCCTGCGGCCAGCGGACGGTCCAGCGTGTGGCGCCGCGATCCCGCAAGCTGCGTTCGGCCGCGCCGTCAGGAGTGTGGCGGGCCTGCCAGGCGCCGACGCCGTAGGCGGCGTCAAGTTCGGCTTGCGGCGTCCAGGCGAACATCAGGGCCGCGAACAGGCTGCGAGCCTGGGCGTTCGGACGAAGAAATCCATCGTTGCGCCACTGTCCGTGCTCGTACATCTGCCGGGCCTGGGGCACGCCCATCGGGTCGAACAGCGACCACCGCAGCGCGGCGCCTTCGCGTTGCACCACCAGCATCGTATCCAGTGACGGCTGGCCGGCGGCCGCTTGCACTACGTGCAACTGGCGCGGCACGGTGAAAGCCGTTTCGCGCGCAGGCACGGGCGGCGCGCCGGCGCAGCCCGCCAGCAGCGCGATGGCGATCACCGCGGCGATGACGCGGCAGGGGGACAGGAGGGGCAAGGACGAGCGCATGTCGGTATCAGGCGGGTTCCGCCTGCGCATTGGCGCCGCGGCAAAGTTCGCTCAGCATGCGCAGGCGGCGCTGCGGGCTGGCGACGAAAGGATTGTCGGCGTCCCAGGCGTAGCCCGCAAGGATCGAGCTGATCATGCGGCGTATGTCCGGTTGCGCGTTTTTGTAGAAGACCACATCCTGGAATTCGCCGCTATACCAGCCTTGCACGTAGGCGCGGAACGTCTCGACCCCCACCATCAGCGGATCGGCGAAATCGCGTTGCCAGTCGACCGGTTCTCCGCCCAGTTGGCGGTGCAGGGCGTCGGTGGCCAGTTTGGACGACCGCAGGGCAATGGTGACGCCGGACGAGAACACCGGGTCCAGAAATTCGGCGGCATTGCCCAGCAGCGCGTAGCCCGGGCCGTGCAAGCGCGTGACGCTGGCCGAATAGCCGCCGATGGTATTGGCGGGCGTATCCCAGACCGCGTTCGCGAGGATGCGCTTCAGGTTGGGCGCGGCGTCGGCCATGGCGCGTAGGGTGCTCATCAGGTCCTGGTCGGGCGCGCCGAACAGGTCTTGCCCGCCGACGACGCCAAACGAGCAGCGGCCGTTCGAGAACGGGATCAGCCAATACCAGATGCCCGGTTGCTCGGGATGCACGCTGATCAGGATTTTTTCGCGGTCGAAACCGGGGTCGTCGATGCGGTCTTCGATATGGGTGAAGATGGCTTTGCGCGGCGGCATCGACGACGGGCGTTCAAGATCCAGCAGGCGCGCCAGCACGCGGCCGTAGCCGCTGGCGTCCAGCACGAAGCGGCTCTTGACCTGGTAGGTGGCGCCGTCTGCGCCGCGCACGTCCAGAACGGGGGTGTCGCCGCTGAAATCGGCAGCGGTGACTTCCTGCAGGTAGCGCACGTCCACGCCCTGGCGGGCGGCATCGTCGGCAAGCACCTTGTCGAACTGCGCGCGCTGCACCTGGAAGGTCGTGCCCGGGCCCGCGGTGAACTTGTCACGGAAGTCGAAATACGTGTATTGGTCGCCGCGCGCGAAGGCGGCGCCGTTCTTCACCTGGAAACCCGCCGCCGCGACGGCGGGCATCATGCCGGCTTCCTCAACGAATTCCAGGCAGTGCGCCAGGAGGCTTTCGCCGATGGAAAAGCGCGGGAACTGCTGGCGCTCCAGCATCAGCACATCGTGCCCTTGCCGTTTCAGCAGGGCAGCGGCGACGGCGCCGGCGGGGCCGGCTCCGATGACGACGACTTCACGATGTTCCATGCGGAATGATTCCATGTCGGTACGAAGAAAAGGGGAGGAAGGGGCTCAGGCCGTGCCCGGCGGACGGATCCAGGGGGCCCATAGCAAGGAGAAAGCCACGCCAAGGGCTACCGCCAGTCCGAAGTTGGCGATGGCTGGGGTCTGGCTGATGGCCAGCAACCCGAATGACAGCAGCGTGGTGACGGCGCCCAGCAAGATGCCCACCAGGCTGGCGGCGGCCCCCGCGACGCGCTCATACATGAAGATGGCGTAGTCCACGCCGATGGCGGACACCAGCAGCAGGCCGAACAGGCTGAACAAGGTCAACGGCTGACCCAGGTAGCCCAGGGCGGCCAGCGAGCAGGCGGTGGCGGCCAGCGGCACCGCCAGGATGCGCCAGGCGGCGGCGCGCCCAAGGGTCAGCAGCAGCAGCACCGCGGCCACGGCGTACGACAGCAGTTTGAGTTCGGCGGCTTCGATGCGGGTCGAGGCGAACATCCGGTTCAGGTCGCCGCTGCGGTCCACCAGCATGACGCCCGGCAGGCCATCCGCAATGCCCTCAAGCGCGGCCGCATCGCGCAGACCCAGCAGGGTAACCATGCCCGCCGCTTCGCCATCGCGCACGCCCAGCCATTGCGCGCGCCAGCGTTCGGCCAGGGGGCCTTGCAGCGCGCCGTCGATCGTGATCGCGGGTAGCGAGGCCATCGCTTGCAGCTCCTGGCGCAGCAGGTCGAAAGGAATGCCGATGTCCGTCAGCGGCTTCCAGGTGCCGGGCTGCGAGGCCAGGGCGGCCAGCCGCTGGCCCAGCGCAAGTTGATCGCCGGCGGGCGAGACCAGTTGGCTCAGGGCGCTGTAGGCCGCCAGGTCGCCGCGCTTGACCAGCGCGTCCAGCTTTTGGGCGACCTGCGATTGGCGGCGCAGCAGCGCGTCTTCGCTGTCGGCGCGGACCAGGAAAAACTGGCTGGTCGGTGTAAAGCCGGTGATGTCGCCGATCTGGCGCGCCTGTTGCAGCAGGGGCGCGGGCAGGCTGAGCCACTGGCGCAGGTCGTCCTGGATGGCCAGCCGGCTGATGCCGCCGATGGTTGCCGCTGCCAGCGCCAGTGCGCCCACGCCAAGCAGGGCGCGCCGGCCGGCCAGCCGCGCGCGCAGGCGCAACGCCGCATCGGCTGCGCGCAGCAGCGGGGGCCAGGGCCGGGGACGCCAGCCGTCCATCCAGGCGGGCAATTGGCACACCGTGCAGGCATAGGCGCCCAACAGCCCGGCCGCGGAAAATACGGCCGTCTGCGTCAACGCGGGAAAGGGGGTGAAGGCCAGCGCGATGTAACCCACCAGGCTGGCCGCCAGGCTGATCGTCAGGCCTGGCAAGACGCGGCGCAGCGCCGGCCATGCCTGCCAGTCGGCCATGCCGTAGCTTTTGCCGAGCCAGTGCATGGGGAAGTCGACCGCCACGCCGATCAGGCTGGCGCCGATCACCAGCGTCAGCACGTGGATCGAACCGAACACCGCGACGCAGGCCACGGCGCCGGTCAATAGGCCTACCGCGACCGGCACGAACGCCAGCAGCGCACGCGCGCGGCGCAAGGCCAGCAGCAGCACAAGCACGATGCCGACCATGGCGCTTGAACCGATCCAGGAACTTTCCGCCACGGCCTGCGCGCGCCCGGCGGCCGCGTAGAGCGGCCCGCCCGCCATTAGCAGTTGGGCGCCGCTGGCGTGCAGCGCCTGGCGGTCCTGATCGATCTGCTGCGAAATGCCCTGAGGCGCGTCGCTGTCGAAGGCGTCGGCGCGGGTTTCGGCGCGTATCAGCACCCAGCGCTTGCCGCCGTGTTCGGCTTGCAGCGTGCCAGTGCCCATGTCGTACTGCACCGTGCCACCGGGGCGCAGCGCTTGTTCGGCGCGGCGCGTCAGGCCCAGCCAATCCTGATCGGCGGGCACCAGGCCGGAAGACGAGAACGGGTCCGACAGTTCGCGGGCGCGCCGCTGGGCGTAGGCGGCGGGGTCGGATGCCAATTGTTCGCGGTCCGCTGCGGGCAGCATGGCAAGGCGGCTGGCAAGCAACTGCGCGCGCAACGCGGCAACGTCCACGTTCAGTTCCATCTGCACGGACGAGAACAGCCCGCTGCGGGTCCAGCGTTCGGCCAGCAGGCGCGCAGGGGCCACCGGGTCCGCGTCCGGCCGCGCCGCCACCAGCGCCACGATCTGGCGCGATAGCGGTTCCTGGATGCGGGCTTCGGCCAACTTGTGCGTGGCGTCGGCCGTTGCCCGCGGCACCAGATCCATCAGGTTGGCGGATACCGGCCACCCGTTGCGGCACTGCCAGACGCCGGCGCACAGCACCAGCAGCAGGCCCAGCTTGAATAGCCGCGGCAGCCAGCGTTCAGTCTGAAAACGCACGTTGCTCCTCGGGGGTCAACCGGTCGGCGGCGGCCGCGTCCGTCATCTGCAGAACGCTTCGGTCGCCTTGCGTTTCGCGCAGTTCGATGCGGTCGACGAGTTTGCCGCCGTTGATCTGGATGTTGTCGAAAATCTGGCGCAGCAAGGCCGAACGCGGCGTCAGCAGCAATTGCCAGGCATCGGCCTGGCCCGTCAGCGCCAGGTCGAAGTTCTCTTGCAACCCGCGGGTGTCGCCCGCCAGCACCGACAGGAACAGGCGGTTTTCGCGGCCCGATCCCGTCTGTTGCGGCAGCGCCTGCCAGGCGCCGGATTCATCGCGCCGCGAAATGCCGTTGGCGTTGATGCGCAGATCCTGGGCGATAGGCGTGCGCAGCAGCCACAACAGCCCTTTGCCGGCCGCCAGCGTGAAGTCGCCGCGGCTGGTCAGCGGCTGGGGGAGCGAACGCAGGAATTTCTGCTGCACGAAATGGCCACGGACCACCGGCGTGGCGCGCAACTGGGCCTGCAAGTCGTTCAGGTCGAACGCCCGGGCGGTCCAGGGCAGGGCGGTCAACGCCAGCAGCAGGAACAGGCGCGTCGCCGTCTTCAGGAAAGCCATCGTCATGCGCGGACCTCCAGGGATTGCAGCTTGCGTTGCACCGCTTCCACGAACACGGCGGGCGACGCCAGTTGCATTTCACGCGTTTCAATGCAGACCGCAACCTGTTCCGAGGTTGCGCGCGTCAGCCGGGTGCCGGTCGCTGCATCAAGGATCAGGTAGTTGATCTTCAAGCGGTTTTCCCATTCGACCAGTTCGGCGCGCACCGTCAGGCGCTGGCCGAATTGGGCGGGCTGCGCGTAGCGCAGGTGCATATCGATGACCGGCCAGGCGTAACCGCTGGCGCGCATGGCTTCGTAGTTATGGCCCAACTGGTCCAGCAGTTCGCAGCGCGCTTGCTCCAGGTACTTCACGTAGTGGCCGTGCCACACGACGTTGAGCGAGTCGACGTCGAAGAACGGGACACGGACTTCCACTTCGGCGCCGATTAGGCCTCGTTTACGCATCGTCTTTCCAGAAGGGGTAGAAGTTGAACCATTGCAGCGGCGCCTCGCGGCAATGCGCGGCAAGGCGGTCGGCGTAGCGCTGCGCCCAATGGGCGATGCGCGCCTGGCGCGTGGCGCGCGTCCATTCGATGCCGTCGGACAGGCGTTCCATCGCGACGCGGTAGCGCGCGCCGTGGCGGGTGCAGAACAGCAGGTTGACCGGGCAGCGCAGCAGGCCGGCCAGCAGCCAGGGCCCTTGCGGCAGCGGGGCGCTGGCGCCCAGGAACTGCACGGGCGTGGTGCGGTCGCCTTGCAGCGGGACCCGGTCGCCAGCGATGGCCAGCCATTCGCCGCGATCCAGGCGCTGCGCCAGGTCCAGCATGGCTGGCGCGTCCAGCTCGCTGACCTGGATCATGCGCGGGCCCCCGCCGGCCTCCGACAGCAGGCGATTGAAGTGGACGGCGTGCTTGCTGTGGACCAGGACATTCAGGCGCAGCGCGCCGGACCGTTCCGCCAGCGCACGGCAGACTTCGATGTTGCCCAGGTGCGACCCCACCAGGATCTGACCGCGCCCGGTGCCCATTTGCCCGTGCAGGCCGTCGGGGTCGGCAATGTCCAGGTCGGCCAGCGTGATCTTGCCTTGCCATACGTCCAGCTTGTCCAGCATGGCGTGGGCGAACGCCAGGTACTGGCGGTAGACGGGCGCGGCGCGCGGCAGCGGCGCGGGCAATCCGCCGGCTTGGGTCAGCCGTTGCTGATATTGCGCGATGGCGCGCCGGGCGCGGCCGCCGAAGGCGTAGAAGTACAGCACCACCAGCCAGACCACGGGGGCGACGACGCGGCGGCCCAGCCGGCGGGCCGCCCACGCCGTCAGGCGCATCAGCACGGGGCTGCCGCGTTCGGCCTGAGCGGCCCAATGGGGATCGGCGGCGCTCAAGGCCGCGGCCCTCGCGCCAGTCGGCGCCACAGCAGGGCGGGCGAACGGACCAGCATGCCGAAGAACAGCCGCGCGTGCATGCGGCTGATCAGCAGGTTGTCGCGCAGGCCCTTGAAATGCGAAATGCCACCTTCGGGATAGACCACCCGCGTGGGCAGCCACGTCATGGCGACGCCGCGCCAATGCAGACGCACCAGGATGGCGATGTCGAAGTCCATGCGGCGGCCCACGCGAGCGCCGTCGATCACCGGCAGCACGTGCGCCAGCGGGTAGACGCGGAAACCGCACATGGCGTCGGGGATTTCGAGCGACAGGGTGTTGATCCAGACCCAGACGCGCGTCAGCCAGCGGCCGTAAAGGCGGCTGCGCGGCACGTCGTCGCCGTAGACGGGTGCGCCGCAGATCACGGCTTGCGGCCGGGCCCGCGAGGCATCGGCAAACGCGGTTGCGTCGGGCAGCGCATGCTGTCCATCGGCGTCCACCTGCAAGGCGTGGGTGTATCCCAGCGCGGCGGCGGCGCGCAGGCCGTCCTGCACCGCGGCGCCCTTGCCGCCGTTCACGATGCGGCGCACCAGATGCGTACGGGGCAGCCTGGCCAGCGCGTCCAGGGCCGCCGCGCAGTCCGCGTCCGAGCCGTCGTCGACCAGGACGCAAGGCAGGTCCTGCGCGGCCAGGCGCGCATGCACGGCCGCGACCGTGGCGCCGTGGTTGTAGACCGGAATGACCGCGCAGAGCTTATGTTCCGGCATGGCTGTCCGCCTGCAGAATGCGGCCCGACGAGCAAGGCGCGTCGTCGACGGTGCACGTGAAATACAGCTTCTGCTTCGTTTCGTCCCAGCGCAGCGCCATCACGGCGACGTCGCCCGGGCGCAGCAGCTTCTGGAACTTCAGGGCTTCCATGCCGCCCACGCGCAAGTCCGGGCGCAGGTCGCGTTGCGCCAGCGATACCGCCCAACCGATCTGGGCAACGCCAGGCACGACCGGCACCGACGGGAAATGCCCGCTGAAGTGCGCCAGGTCGTAGGGGATGTCGAGCGCGTAGCGGCGTTCGCCAGCGGGCTGGCCGGGCAATTCCACCGCGATGGGATCGACGGCGCGCGCGCCGGCCGCCGCGTCGAAGTCGGCCTGCGGCAGCTTGCCCTGGGCATTGGCGGGCAGGTGCCGATAGAAGCGCCAGCTGCGGGGAATGGCCAGCGATTCGAAGCCGGTGCCCATGTGCGCGCGCAAGGTGTCCACGACCGTTTTGCGGCCCTGGTTGCGCAAAGCGTGCAAACCGGTGGCTGACAAGGCGACCAGCCCTGTCAGCCGCGCGGCGCCGGAAGGCCGGCCCAGCCGGGCGTCGTCCACATAGGCATGGCGCATCAGGAACTGCTCCAGCATGGGCAGCGAGATGCGCTTTTCTTCGATCTTGATGATGCGGTCCAGCCGGCCCAGCAATTGGAAGCCGCCTGGCGTGAGGCACGCGCCGTCGGAGGTTTGCTGGTCGGCGGGATTCACCCACGGCGACTGCACGCGCAAGGCGCCTTCGGCGTTGAGGCTGACGGCCGTGCCAGGCAATGGTTGCCAATCGTCCGAACCCGTGCGCCACGCCACGGCACCGGTTTCCGAGCTGCCGTAGATTTCGGTGGGGCGCAGCCCCAGGTCGCGCTCGATGGCGTCGGATACCTCGATGGGCAAGGCGCCGCCCGACGTATGGATGCGGACGAGCCGGCCGCGCAGTTGGGCCCAATCCAGCCGTTGCCCAAGGCGGCGCAATAGCGCGGGGCTTGCGATCCAGGTGAAGGACGGGTAGCGCAGGCTGGCCTGCTGCAGCTCTTCGGGGTAGAGCCGCTGGCGGCGGTCGATCTGCCGGCCCGCGCACAGCGGCCACAGCACGCGGAACGGCAGGCCGTACATGTGCTGCGCCGACACGCTGCCCAACACCGGCGAGTCAGGCTCGGGCCATTGCTGTTGCAGCGCGGAGACTTCCGCCGCCAGTTGCCGCCATTGTTTGACAAGGTGCTTGGGACTGCCGCTTGAACCCGAGGTGCACAGCACCAGCGTCAGGGAGGGATCCAGCTGGGCGGGCGTCATGGCGTCGCCGTCGTGCAGGCCGGACAGGCGCCACTGCCTTTCGGCGGGCAAGGGCAGAGCGCTGTCGGTCAACCAGGCGTCGACGTTCGTGTCCAGCGTGGCGCAAGTCTGCGCCTGCGCATCGCCGGGAAGCACGGCGACCACGCCCGCGCGCCAGCAGGCAAACAGGGCGGTGGCCAGTGCGGCGGCGTCGTCAAACCACAGCGCCAGCCGGCGCGCCGAGCGCGCGCGCAGCGCACCCGCGGCCAGCAGGCTGGCTTCTGCGAAGGCGGCGCGCGTCAATGGGGGGGAGTCGGCGACAGGCACGCCGCCGGCATCGGCCGACGGCAGCAACAGGCGTTCCAGCGGCGTCCAGCGCATGCTCAGGCCGCCTTGGCGGCTGCCGGGCGCAGCAGCCATTCGCCCGCGATCAGCAGGCCCATCAGGCCGTAGCTGACGGCCCCGTTGTAAGCGACCCACCAGCTCCAGGGCGCCCACGCGGCCAAGCTCGCCGCGATGGCGCCGTTCACCGCGAAGAACGCGCACCACACGCGAGTTACGTTGCGGGTATAGCGCACGCCTTCGGGCGGCAGGTCGGGATGGCGCAGGCGCGCCAGTTGCTCGATGACCGGGCGGCCCACCCGCAGGCTAATGCCGAAAACGGTAAGCATCATGGCGTTGACCAGCACGGGATACCAGCGCAGCCAGGCTTCGGAGTTGGTCGCGGCAAGCACGAGACAGAACGCGACGGCGACGGCGGGCAGCAACCGTCCGCCGGGTTGCGCGGCGCGCGCGGTCAGGCCGCGCGCCAGCCACAGCGCGGCCAGCGGCAGTGCCAGCCAGGCCGGATTCACGTGCCCCAGCGTCGCGTAGACGGCAAAGGGATACGCGACGCCGGCGGCGGCAAGGCCGGCCGCGACGCCGCGTTTCATGCGTCGGGCGCCTGCTTTTGCCACATCGCCTGGACGACGTCTTCGACGGTGCGTACCGTGCGGAAATCGTTGGCGTCCAGCTTGCGGCCGGTTTGACGGCGGACGTGGTCGATCAGGTCGATGGCATCGATGCTGTCGATCTCCAGGTCCGTATACAGATTGGCTTGCGGCGTGACGCGATCCGGTTCGATCTCGAAGAGTTCGACCAGCGCATCGCGCAGCGTATTGAAGATGTCCTCGCGGGTATGCATCGTGGACTCCGTATGCGTTAGGCGCGCCGTTGCGCGGCGACAAAGGCCGCCAGGCTATTGATGCTGGTGAAGTGATCGCGCATGTTGCGCGTTTCGGGATCGATGGTGATGCCGTAGCGTTTTTGCACCGCCAGGCCCAGCTCCAGCGCGTCCACCGAGTCCAACCCGAGTCCGTCACCGAAGAGCGGGTCGTCGGACGCGATGTCGGCGGGCGTCATGTCTTCCAGCCCCAGCGATTCGATGACGAGCATCTTGAGCTCAAGTTCCAATTCATTCATCCCGCTTAGACTCCGCTACCACCGTGCTGGGTGGGTTCGTTCATGAGAGCGCCGGCCGGCGCGGGGCGCGCCAGCTCGGCTTCGAAATAGGCATGTAGCCAGGCATTCATTTTGCGCCCGGCGATCGGCAGGGGATGCGCGTCGCCCCACACGGCCGGGTCGATATCCTCGCCCACCTGGATCACATAGCGCATGCGGCGCGGTGGAATCCGGTACCAGGGTTCGCCTTTGGTAAGGCTGCGCGGGGTCATCCGGATGACTACGGGCGTGACGACTCTCGCGCCGCGCAGCGCGATGGCGCAGGCGCCGCGATGGAATTGCGGCGACGCATCGGGAGGCGTGCGCGTGCCCTCTGGGAAGACGATCAGTGTTTCGCCATTGCGCAGCACGTCGGCGGCGCGGTCGAACATGTCGAAGCTCTCATCATTGGTGATGTAGCCGGCGTTGGCGATCGGGCCGCGCGTGAACGGGTTGGTGGCCAGGCCGTGCTTGACGATGCAGTTGGCGTTCTTGACGTGGCCGACCAGGAACACGACATCGAGCAGCGAGGGGTGGTTCGCCAGGATCATCTGGCCCGGCTTGCCCAGGCGGTCGGCGCCCTTGAACTCCACCGTCAGGATGCCGACGCGGACCATGAAACGGATGAAGAACCGGAAAGTACGGTTCAGCGCCGACCGCGCACGGCGCTGGCGGTCTGCCTTGCCGCCCGGCAGCAGGCGCTGCGGCGGAAAGACGAGCACGCGCAGCAGCACGCCGCCCAGCCCGAACATCGTGAAGGCCATGCCGGTGGCGACCAGGCGCCAAAGCCAGAAGTCCTGCCGGGATTGTGGGGGGCTTGTCATGCCGTGCGTGTCCAGGTCCAGCGTCGGGCGTGATTCTGATGCGTCCAGGCGGGTGTTTTCAAAGTCAGGTGACGCAGCAGGTTCAGCGGATTGGGCCAGGTCTGCGCGGCGTCAGGCGGCGTGCCGTCCGGGGAGGCTGCCATCGCCAGCGTCCATTCCGTTCCGGGGCGCAGGTGGAACGCCGTCGCATACGTATATGGCACGTCGTCGATCCAGGGGGCGTAGGGAGCGGGAGGGCGTTCTTCCGCCAGCACCACCAGGACGTCTTCGTGACCCTGGGCGAACAGCATCGCGCCTTCGATAAAGGCATGCTCAAGCCCGTCGTCTTCCACGGACAGGGCGATGGATTCGGTGGTTTCGCGGCGTATGATCGACCATTGCGCCGCGATGGCGTTGTGCACGGACAGGCCGAAGGCGGTGGGCGATAGCGGCTCATCGGCCGCCAGCGACTGCAATAGGCCGAAATTGCGGGTGGTTTCCCCGTGGCGCGACGCGAATACCAGCGGCATGCCCGCGCCTTCCGCAGCCAGCGGCCAGGCGCACGCGAACACGGCGCGAGCCAGCGAGCTGAGGCGGCGGCGCTGCATCGGAGGCAGGAAATCCAGGCGGGGCGCGCATTGGTCCGCGAGGGGGCAGTAAGGATGTTCGGCCCACTGCAACCAGTCGGTGGGCGTATCGATTCCTTGCGCCCACCCCTGCCATTGCGCGATTGAGAACGTCAACATAGCGCGCGATTCTACTATGCCGCTACCCGTTGATTTTGTTTTGGATGGTTACTTTATGGCCAATTCGTCACTGTAAGCATCTGTTTGGCTGGAATAATTGGTTACGTATTGCTGTGGAAATTCAGGAACTATTCATGTACTGGGCGGACCATCGCGCCGCCGTTCTCTATCAGGACGAGAACGTGTCCGCCGAGGACGCGCGCCGGGTGCCCGCGAGCGATAGCCGGCAGGCAAGAAAGGACGACTGGCAGGTCAGCCGCGTCTTACTGCACGAAGCCAGGTCGGCGATGACGCCTGGCGCGGTGTTGTCGCTGAGCCACAGCGGCGGCCATGCCATCTGCGCCCAGGCGCCGGCAGGCTGGAAATTGGGGGCCGACCTTGAACACATGCGGCCGCGCGACGTCCTCCGGTTAGCGGACTGGGTCTGTTCGCCGGCCGAAGCCGCCGCGCTGGCGGCCCTGGACGGTGACGCGCAACGAGAGCGCTTCTATCTGCTCTGGACCTTGAAAGAAGCCTTCATCAAGGCGGCCAACCTGGACTTTCCGGCGGACATGGCGTCCGTGGGTCTGGCGCCGGACGCGGGCGGGGAGTGGCGCCTGAACGCGCCGGCGGGCGCGTGGCGGGCATGCAGTTGGCGGGTGGGGGGCGCGTGGATGGCGTCGATGGTCTGGTTGGCGTTCAGTGATAACGCAATGTCACCGCAGTGGCGGGCGCCAACCGTCTGTCCGTTGCCGCCGGTGACGCTTATCGGTCATTGGGCGTCTGCCGCAGGGTGATCGCCCCCGGGCGTTTTGCCATGCGCTTTTAAAGATGTATTATGAATATATCTTTAAAAGCGAGCCCGCTCGCAACGCAAGGAGCCCCTGATGTTGAGCCCCCAAGTCCGTGCGCTGGTCAAAGCCACGGCCCCTGTCCTGAAGACGCACGGCGTGGCGCTGACGCGCCATTTTTATGCGCGTATGTTCGAACACAATCCCGAGTTGAAGCACATCTTCAACCAGGCCCACCAGGCCGGTGGGCAGCAGCAGCACGCACTGGCGGGGGCGGTCACCGCCTACGCGGAACACATCGACGATCCGTCGGTGCTGATGCCGGTCGTGACTCGCATCGTGCACAAACACGTCAGCCTGGGCATCCGGCCCGAGCATTACGCCATTGTGGGCAAGCACCTGCTGGCCTCCATTCGCGAGGTGCTGGGCGAGGCCGCCACCGACGAACTGGTCGACGCCTGGGGCGCCGCCTATGGTCAGTTGGCGGATCTGCTGATCGGCGAAGAGGCACGCCTGTACGCCGAATCCGCCGGGAAGCCGGGCGGCTGGACGGGCTGGCGGGCGTTCCGCGTGGTGGGCAAGCAGGCCGAAAGCGCTGAGATCACGTCGTTCTACCTGGCGCCGTCCGATGGCGGCGCGGTGCCCGCGTATCAACCCGGGCAATACGTGTCCGTGCGCGTCTACGTGCCGGAACTGGGGCTGATGCAGCCCCGCCAATACAGCCTGTCGGACGCACCCGGGCAAGACCGCCTGCGTATTTCGGTCAAGCGCGAACCCGCCGGGGCGCAGACGCCGGCGGGGCGCGTGTCCAATGCCCTTCACGACCGGCTGGAAGAGGGCGGCGTGCTGGACGTGGCGCCGCCGCAAGGCGATTTCCACCTGAAGGCGGACAGCGACGCGCCCGTCGTGCTGCTCAGTGGCGGCGTTGGCCTGACGCCGATGGTGTCGATCCTGAACCATCTGGTCCGCAACAACGATGAGCGCCAGATCCGCTTCGTGCACGGCTGTCGCAACCGGTCGGTGCATGCCATGAAAGACCACGTCAACCGCATCGCCGCCGAGCGCGGCAACGTGCGCAAGGCTGTGTTCTATGAAGAAATCGGCCACGATGATGAACCGGGGCGCGACTACGATCACGCCGGCCGCCTGGACTTGCGCGCCATCCGCGATGACGTCATCGTGCCCGGCGCCGACTACTACCTGTGCGGACCCGCGCCGTTCATGCTGGCTCAGCGCGAAGTACTGCTGGCGCTAGGCGTGGGGCCTGACCGCATCCATGCCGAAGCTTTCGGCACCGGCGGCGCGCCGGCCTGACGGTGTATCCTGGCGGCCTGATCCGCCTGGGCCGCCAGGCACCCGTCTTCCTCCTATGCAACTGACCCGATTCACCGACTTCGGCCTGCGCGTCTTGATGTATCTGACGCAATGCCGCGACCGGCACGCCGCCGTCACCATCCCGGAGATCGCCGGACGCTTCGACGTGTCCCGCAATCACCTGGTCAAGGTGGTGCACTTCATGGCGCAGCGGGAATGGGTCAACACCACGCGCGGCAAGGGCGGGGGCCTGAATCTGGCCCGGCCAGCTTCCGAATACCGGGTGGGCGACCTGATCCGCGAACTTGAACAGCAGGGGCCTTTGATCGATTGCCGCGAACCGCCCTGTGCCCTGGACGGCTCCTGCCGCCTGTCCGGCGTGCTGGCGCAAACCCTGAACGCCTTCTACGACGCCCTTAACGCCTACACGCTGGCTGACCTGGTGCGAGACCCTACCGCCGCGGCCATCATCAAGCTGCACCGCGCCGCCTGACGCGGGGCATGACGTTTTGTTATGGATGCTGCCCGCTTTGGCATTTGCCGCGCGGGCGCTGCACGTTCCAGAATAGCGGCGTGGGGGCATAAACCCTTTTTTTTTAGGACTCGGGCATGCGCGTTTGCGTAATTGGTGCGGGCGTTGTTGGCGTGACCTCCGCTTATTTCCTGGCGCGCCAAGGGCACGATGTGGTGTTGGTGGACAGCCAGGCGCGCCCGGCGGAAGTGTCCAGCTACGCCAACGGCGGCCAGCTCAGTTATAGCTATGTGGCGCCGTTGGCCGGCCCGGGCGTATTGCCCAACGTGCCCGGCTGGTTGTTGCGCCAGGATTCGCCACTGCGTTTCCGGCCTCGGCTGGACCTGCATCAATGGCGTTGGTGCCTGCAGTTCGCGCTGGCGTGCCGCGCGTCGGTCGCTCGGGCGTCCAC
>NZ_JBHFII010000010.1:0-32686 GCF_057334215.1 Achromobacter maghribensis
AGCGTTTCTGCTGCACGCCCGGGAGCGCTACGCCGCCCAGGCGCCGTATCTGCAGACCCGGCGCCTGGACATCGAGCACACGCCGGTGGCCCAGGGGTTCGCGTTGGGGCATTACGATGTGGCGGTGGCGGCGAATGTGCTGCACGCGACGCGGGATATCCGGCGCACATTGCGGCACGTCAAAACGCTGCTCAAAGGCAATGGCCTGCTGCTGCTCAACGAGTTGAGCGCGGCGAGCCTGTTCTTGCATCTGACGTTCGGGCTGTTGGAGGGCTGGTGGCTGGCCGAGGACGAGGCGGTGCGGATCCCCGGGACGCCGGCCTTGAGCCTGCAGGGCTGGCGCGACGTGCTGGCAGCGGAGGGATTTGGCGCGATCGAAGCGCCGGCAGAGGCCGCTCACGAGCTGGGTCAGCAGATCATCGTGGCCACCAGCGATGGCCTGGTGCAGGTCCAGAGCGAAAAGGAGACGCCGCACGAAGAGCCCCGTGTATGGATGCCTTCGCACAAGTCCGATGCGACGACCGTAGCGCCGATGCCTGTACCGGCCAAGATAGCGCCCGAACGACACTCGGACCAGGCTCGGACCGCGATCCGCGCGAGCATTGCTCAAACGCTCAAAGTGAGCGAGGCAGACCTCGAGGACGATCAGCCGTTCTCGACATACGGTATTGATTCGGTCACAGGCGTGGCGCTGATCAATGCGATCAATCTGCAGCTAGGGTTGACGCTGCCCACTACAGTGTTATTCGATCATGCCACGATTGCGCAGCTTGGCGCGCATATCAGCGCAATCAGCGCAATCAGCCCCGCCTTTGAAGAACCCTCGAGCCCGACGGCCTTATCCGTTGCGGCGACGCTCCCCAAGCTGGAAGCCTCCGTGGCGGAAAGCAGGATTATCCCGGTCGGACGAGGGCGTCGCCGGCATGGGGAAGCTATTGCCGCGTCGGCGCCCGCTGTGCAGCAAAGTCCGCAGTATGCCGGGTCGCTATATCGGCGCGTATGGCTGGAGCGGCCCGGCACGATTGACGATCTTCACATCAGAGAGGATCGCCTGCCCCCCTTGGGCGCACACGACGTGCGGATTGCGGTCAGAGCCTTCTCGCTGAACTTCGGTGACTTGTTGTGCGTGAAGGGCATGTATCCGACCCAGCCCGCCTATCCATTCACGCCAGGCTTCGAGGCCAGCGGAGTGGTGGTCGCGATTGGGTCGAAAGTGTCGCGTGTCGCAGTGGGCGATGCGGTGATTGCGCTGGCGGGATCTACCCTCGGAGCGCATGCGACGGCATTGACCTGCGCCGAGACCCGGGTGTTTGCCTGCCCGGCCGGTCTGTCGTTTGAAGCAGCTTGCGCGCTGCCTGGCGTGGCGCTGACGATGATCGAGTGTTTCAAGAAGGCGCAGCTCAAGCCTGGCGAGCGGATCCTGATTCAGACGGCGGCAGGAGGTGTCGGCTTGATCGCGGTGCAACTGGCCAAACATGCGGGGGCCGACATCTATGCAACCGCCGGGTCCGAGGCAAAGCTCGATTATCTGGCATCGCTCGGGGTGCCGCATCGGATCAACTATCAGAAAGAGGACTTCGAGGCGGCCATTCAGCGGTTGACGCACGGTCAAGGGGTGGATGTCGTGATCAATACCTTGCCTGGGGATGCCGTTCAAAAGGGTCTGAACTGTCTTGCTCCCGGCGGCCGCTATATCGAGATCGCGATGACGGCGTTGAAATCTGCGCGGTCGATCGACCTGTCGGGCCTGACCGACAACCAAGTGTTGTACAGCGTCGATTTGAACAAGCTCAGCCACGGCAAACCTGCCATCCTCCAGGAGTCCGTGCTCGAGATGGGGCGATTGTTGGCCGAAGGCGTGATCAGTCCGACGCTGGGCCGGACGTTCAACTTCAACGAAATTCAAAACGCCTATCGCTGGCTGCAGGACCGCCAGAATATCGGCAAAGTAGTGGTGAGCATTCCAGAAGAGGATCGCTTCGATGCCGACGAGACAGTTGCGCTTGCACCGCAATTGGAACCGATCGCCGTGATCGGTATGAGCGGACGCTTCCCCGGGGCGTCGGATGTGAATGCGTTCTGGGACAACCTGAGTGGCAATAGGGACTGCATTGTAGAGGTCCCTGAAAACCGCTGGCATCTTGATGGTTTCTTTAATTCCGATCGAGAAGAGGCCATAAACAAAGGCATGAGCTACTGCAAATGGGGCGGTTTCATTGAATTCGATGGCCGCAGCCCCAGATCTTTTTTGTCCGGCGTTCTGGGGGACGATGAGCCAGACAGCACGCCGTACCGGCTGACCGTGGAATCGATCTGGAGCGCCCTGGAGTCTTCCGGATATACGCGGTCGGCCTTGAAGAAAAGCACGCAATCCAGAACTGGCTTATATCTTGGAATGATTGGCGAACTGCGAGGGCCAGGCTCCGATGCCGCAGTGCAGCCGATGTCGTCGGGCAGCTCAAGCGCCCTTGTCGGTCATATCTCGAAGTTCTTCAATTTCACTGGGCCGACCATTGCGGTAGACACACTCAGCGCCTCGTCTGCGACCTCGATCCATATGGCTTGCCTGGATCTTCACTATGGCAATTGCAATGTTGCCGTTGTCAGCGGGGTAATGCTCCTGGACGAGGGGCTGTATCGCCGGGTATGCAAGGCAAACTATATGGCCAGCGGGACAGAGAGGCGGAGTTTCGCGGAAGGAAGAGATGGCGCGCTTTTCGGAGAGGGCGCTGCCACTGTGGTGCTTAAACCGCTGTCTCAGGCGATCCAGGACAAGGACACCATTCTCGCGACAATAAAATCGACGACATCGCAGTTTGGGGATGGCTCGGTAGAGACCTTGTCCAGGGCAATGTCTGACAATGTCCTCCGCGCAAACGTGCCGCCTCGGACCATAACGCATGTTGAATGCTCTGCGAATGGGTCGCCTTTTGGCGATGAACTCGAATATGTTGCCACGAGCAGGGTCTTCGAGGCTTTCACGTCCGACCGGAATTACTGCTCCATCGGCTCTGTCAAGCCGAACATAGGGCATCTGGGGCCGGCCTCGGGAATGTCTCAGCTGCTGAAAGTAATCATGCAGATGAGACACGGAAAACTCGCGCCGTTCATGAATGCCACGGCATTTAGTCCGGTCTTGAATCGGGAATCCTCGCCGTTCTTCTTATGCAGCGAGATCCGACCCTGGCCGCGCCAGCGGGTTACGGCCGCAGGGGCCGAGCACGAGGTTCCGAGGCGAGCCATGATCAATTCGTTCGGCTATGGCGGGTTTTACGCGGGCGCTATCGTAGAGGAATACATCGACCAGAATGATGTCCAGCGAAGCGTCCATTTCTCCGCTGGCAGGCCCCGGCCACAGGTAATTGTTCTATCGGCCGATGATAAGGGTGACCTGAAGGTAAAGCTGAATCAGCTGTCCCAACACTTGAAGGGGAATCCGCAGGTTTCAATGGATGATCTTGCCTACACCCTGCAGATAGGGCGAGAGGCGATGTCCTATCGTTGGGCCACCGTTGCGGCGGGCTACGATGATCTGCTTGATACGCTGGCCGATCCTTTCCAGGAGCTTCGTCCCGAAAAAACGAAGAATGGCGTATTTTTCGGTGGCGTCGCCAGCCTCTCGCCACGACGCAAACAAATGCCCGCCGGGGCAGATCCGCAGTGTCCGGTCTGGAATGACGCCGATGAAAGTGATTTATTGAACTTGGCGTCATGGTGGGTCGACGGCGGCGATGTGCCATGGAATGAATGCGCCCCCGACGATGCCCGAAGAATCGCGCTACCCGCCTATCCGTTTGCAATCCCATGAGCCTTTCACGTCCGGTCGTGCATGGCTCGATGTCTCGCGCTTTGGGCCTGGAGGGCGACTTGAGGCGCGAGCTCCTGCAACTGACCTGTCAGCCTGTCGCTTGCGCTGTCGAGATCATTGATCAAGACGGGGGCCTGTTGCCTGAGGAAATGGCCGTTGTCAGGAACGCTACCTGGAGGCGGAGGGTGGAGTTTGCCGCGGGACGATCTGCCGCCAGGCGGGCGTTAGGGAAAATGGGTGAGCCTTCTCAACCGATCCCGAAGGGAAAACTGGGCGAGCCGATATGGCCGGCAGGGTACGGCGGGTCGATCAGCCATGATGGCCCGTTCGCAGCGGCTATCGTTCACGCCATCAAGACGTCCGCCGAAGCCCTGGCGATTGACCTGATAGACGCTTCCGATTTGACGCGCTATTGGGAGGTTTCCCACCTTGTCCGGGCGGCGGGTGAGTCGTCGGAGATTGTTGGCGATCCGAGGTCCGCGGCGCTTCTGTTCGGGGCGAAAGAGGCGGCAATTAAGCTGATATCTCCTCGCGCTGAACGTTACATAGGATTTGAGCGTCTGGTGGCCGCCAGGACAAATCGCGGGTTCCAGATAAGGTGCACGTACAGCAATCTATGTATTCTGGTGCGAACCTTCGAGTCCAACGGCATCATTGTGTCGCTGGGGATTCTCGACCGCCCGTGTGGCGCATGAGCCGCCCGCTTGGCGCGCTCCAGTGTCGCCGTAAAGTCAAACAAAAACAGCGCCTTAGGGCGCTGTTTTAGACTTCTTCATCACTCTGGAACTTGAAATGGTGGAGCGGAGGAGGATCGAACTCCCGACCTTCGCATTGCGAACGCGACGCTCTCCCAGCTGAGCTACCGCCCCAATGAAGCAAGACCAAAACTATACAGGAACAATCCAGCGGCGCGCAATATGCCGCCCGCCGAAAGTTTTCAGACGAATTCCAGGGTGGCGACGACCGGCGCATGGTCCGACGGCTGCTCGTTGCGGCGCGGCTCCTTGTCGATCACGCAGGCAATGCAACGCTTGACCAGCGGGGCTGACAGCAAGACGTGGTCGATCCGCAGGCCGGCGTTGCGGCGGAAGGCGAATTGACGGTAATCCCACCAGGAAAACGACTTTTCCGGCTGCTCGAACAGGCGGAAGGAATCGGTCAGGCCCAGGTCGAGCAGCGCGCGCAAGGCGGCACGTTCCGGTTCGGACACTAGCACCTGGCCTTCCCATTTTTCCGGGTTGTGCACGTCTTCATCGGCAGGGGCGACGTTGTAGTCGCCCAGCACGGCCAGGCGGGGATACTGCTTGATTTCGTCGGCCAGCCAGTTGCGCATGGCGTCGAACCAGGCCAGCTTGTAGACGTATTTGTCGGAATCCACCGATTGCCCGTTGGGGCAGTAGGCGCATACGACTCGGACGTCGCCTTCGGGGCTGGGGAAGGTCAGGGCCAGGACGCGCTGTTGCGGATCTTCGTAGCCGGGGATGTTGCGCACCATCGACGTGCCCGGCACGCGCGAGATGATGGCGACGCCGTTATAGGTCTTTTGGCCAGCCCAGACCGCGTGGTAGCCGGCTTCCTTGAAAGCGGCTTCGGGAAACTTGTCGTCGGTAAGCTTCAGTTCCTGGATGCACAGCACGTCGACCGGATTGGCGGCCAGCCAGTCCAGCACCTGTTGCAGGCGCACGTTCAGGGAGTTCACGTTCCAGGTGGCTAATTTCATGGTTCTTATCGGTCATTGACGGGGGCCGCGGCGCGTGGCCGGCGCGGTCGGGAAGGGCGCTGCCGGCTTGCATGCCCCGTGGGTGGCAGGCCGCGGCGGGCCGTCCCGGCGAACCACGAATGATACCTTGCGCCGGGGTCGGATTTGCCGGGCGCCACGGAGGGCGCCGCGGAAGGATCGGGCCGAGACGACGCAACAATCCGGTGAGAATTGCTGAACCTTATCGTCGGTATCGTTTCGTAATATCTCCGCTGAAAGAATAATGAAAGGCGGAGAGATGGCGATATGCAGCGAATGCGAGAACATCGTGCAGCACACCCGTGGGGCGCCGGGCCATGCCGGGCTGATCCGCCTTGGCGCCGTGCGCAGCCTGGGGGCGGCCAAGCGAAAGGCCACGCACGAAGCGTTCGTCTGCGCGGTCTGCGATACCGGATGGGATTACCTGGACGACAAGCGCGATCCGTCGGCGGGATGGACGCGCTGCTGACGGTCCTTGGGCCCCGGCCGGGCTGATCAGTGTTCGGAACCGCTGTTCAGCATCCGGCTTTTCGCCTTTTCGATGTGCGCGCGCATGACGTTGCGGGCGCCGTCCGCGTCCTGTTGCAGGATCAACAGGTAGATGTGCCGGTGTTCATCGATGGCGGCGCGGGTGCGTTTCCAGGGTTCGCTGTGGACCAGATGGCGCATGACGTTCACGGCGTGGCTGACGTCGTACTCCAGCGATTTCAACACTTGCACGAAGCGCTGGTTGCTGGTGGCCGCCGCGATGGCGCGGTGGAAGCCGTAGTCGTGATGGTGGGCGATGGCGCCTGAGGCGTCGGCTTCTTCATAGCCCGTCAGCATCCGATCCATTTCGCGCAGGTCGTCCGCAGTGCGGCGCAGGGCTGCCAGATAGGCGCATTCGGGTTCGATCACCATGCGCAGTTCCAGGCCTTCCAGGATATGGCCGACGCGGCGTGCCGGGTCCACAGCGGGCATGCCGCCCATCAGGTCGGGCTTGGCGCGCACGTAGGTGCCTGACCCGCGGATGGAGTCCACGAGCTGGTCTTCGCGCAGACGGTCCAACGCCTGCCGGACCACGGGGCGCGACACCTCGAACAACGCCGCCAGTTCCAGTTCCGTCGGCAGTTTGTTGCCGGGCGCGATCTTGCCGGTGGCGATGGCGTAGAACAGGCTTTCGTACACGCGTTCAGCAAAGCGTTCGGCGCGCACATAGCCCAGGCCAGAGGCCACTTCGGCCAGCACGTCCAATTCAGGACGGGGGCGGGTGGCGGCTTGCAACAACGATTCCAGCTGCGGGTCACGCACGTCGCTCATCAGCGTGCTCCTGATGTAAGTGCCCGGATTGTCATTCAGGATGACAGCCGTGGCGGAAAGGGATTCAGCCGTGAATCCTTGAAATATTAGGGATTACCCGATCGGCCAGGAAAATATCCTGAAGCGTGGGATAAAAGCTGTCAATTCAATTGACAAGTTACGGTGGCCTCTCGTACCTTGCTTGAAACCATTGCTCCGCGCTGCGTGACGCCATTCGTGCGTCACGAGCCCTTTTCGCAACCGGCCATCGGGCCGCTACTTTACTCCGCACATCGTGACTCAGAAGAACTTTATCGCCAATCAATGGGTGGCCGCCGCCGCCGGTGAAACCATTCCCGTCCTGAACCCGTCCGATGGCAAGGTCTTCGAGGCGATCGCCCGTTCGGGCGAAGCGGATATCGACCGCGCCGTGGAGGCCGCCCGCGAAGCCTTTGAAGGCGAGTGGGGCCAGATGGCGCCTGCCGCGCGCAGCCGCTTGCTGATGCGCATCGCGTTTGCGCTGCTGGACCGCCAGGAAGAATTGGCGCAGCTGGAATCGGCCGATACGGGCAAGCCCATCAAGCAGGCCCGCGCGGATGCCGCGGCGGTGGCGCGCTATTTCGAGTTCTACGCCGGCGCGGTCGACAAGCTGCATGGCGAGACCATTCCCTACACCCCGGGATTCACGGTGCTGACGGTACGCGAAGCGCATGGCGTCACCGGCCACATCGTGCCCTGGAACTACCCCTTGCAGATCTTCGGCCGCAGCGTCGGCGCGGCGCTGGCCGCGGGCAATGCCTGCGTGGTCAAGCCCGCTGAAGACGCGTGCCTGTCGCTGTTGAAGCTGGCCGAGATCGCCGCCGAAGTGGGGTTGCCCGCCGGCGCCTTGAACATCGTCACCGGCTACGGCCACGAGGCCGGTGCGGCGTTGACCGCGCATCCGGGCATCGACCACATCTCGTTCACCGGTTCGCCGCAGACGGGCAAGATGGTGGCGCATGCCGCCGCTGAAAACCATGTGCCGGTCACGCTGGAACTGGGTGGCAAGTCGCCGCAAGTCGTGTTCGACGATGCCGACCTGGACGCCGCCATGCCGGTGCTGTTGGCCGCCATCATTCAGAACGCCGGCCAGACCTGCTCGGCGGGCAGCCGCGTGCTGATTCAGCGCGGCGTGTACGAAACGGTGCTCAAGCGCTTGTCGGATGCGTTCTCGGCCACCGTCACCGGCCCCGCTGCGCAAGACCTGGACGTGGGCCCGCTGATCAGCGCCCGCCAGCACGATCGCGTGCGGGGTTTCCTGGCGGAAGCCGAGGCCGAAGGCCTGAAGGTCGCCGCGCGCGGCACGCTTGCAAACGGCACGCCGGAGTCCGGCTATTACCAGCCGCCCGTGCTGTTCCGCGACGTGCCGCCCGATAGCCGCCTGGCGCAGGAAGAAGTGTTCGGCCCCGTGTTGGCCGCAATGGTGTTCGATACCGAGGAAGAAGCACTGGAAATCGCCAACGGCACGCTGTACGGCCTGGTGGCGGGCGTGTGGACCCGCGACGGCGCGCGCCAGATGCGCCTGGCCCGCAAGCTGCGCGCCGGCCAGGTGTTCGTGAACAACTACGGCGCCGGCGGTGGCGTGGAACTGCCTTTCGGCGGTTCGCGCCAGTCGGGCTATGGTCGTGAAAAGGGTTTCGAAGCGCTGTATGGCTTCACGACGCTGAAGACCATCGCGATCCGTCATTGATATCGCGGCGGGTGGCGTCCGCCACCCGGTCTTGCGGGGCGGTTCCTGGCAAAATATCGGTTAACGTTGACGTTTTGCTTCAGGGGCCTGCCGCCCCGTATTCAGGATCCGTATGTTCACCGGTATTGTTCAAGGCACCGCGAAGATCGCGAAGATCGCGGATCGCGAAGGCCTGCGCACCTTCACGCTGGAATTCCCCCCTGGTTTCTGTGTCGACCTGGCCATAGGCGCCAGCGTATCGACGGACGGGGTTTGCCTGACCGTCACGGAATTGGTGTCCGACAATCAGGCGACCTTCGATGTCATGCTGCAAAGTCTGGCCATCACCACGTTGGGCAGCTACGCCGAAGGCGATCGCGCCAACGTCGAGCGCGCCGCCAGGGACGGGGCCGAGATCGGCGGGCACCCGCTGTCCGGGCATGTGGACTTCACGTCCGAAGTGATCATGGTGAAGTCGTCCGACACCAATCGCCTGATGCGCTTCAGCATCCCCCCGGATTTCCGCAAGTACGTGTTCGCCAAGGGCTACATCGCCATCAACGGCGCCAGCTTGACCGTGTCGGAAGTGAACCGCGCCGAGGGCTGGTTCGAAGTCTGGCTGATTCCCGAAACCCGCCGCATGACCGTCTTTGAAGACAAACAGGTGGGCGACTTCGTCAACATCGAAATCGAACGCAGCACGCAGGTGGTGGTGGACACCGTGCGCGAAACCGTCCAGGAAAGCCTGGGCAAGCTGCAACCGCTGCTGGAAGCCATCCTGAAAGAGAAGGGGCTGACGCTGGAAGACTTCGTCAGCCCGCAGGGCAAGATCAAATAAGCCTGCCTTGCCGCACGCCGGTCATTGGCGCGCGAACGGCTGCCCCAGCGGCCGAACCCGGATGCCCGGTTGCAGCCGGGTCCAGGGCAGGTCCGCCGGGTCAGCCTGCATCGGCCCCGGCGCCTTCGCCACCAGCACTTCGTGGGCAATCGGCTGGAAGTCGGCGCGGAAATGCACCGAACTCTTCACGACCAGTATCCCCATTTCCTCGGGCTGCACGCCGCCTACCCGGAACAGATTGCGGTCCAGCATCTGCGCCTTGCTGGCGCTGACCACGACGCGCACGCCGCCGATCCGCAAGCCGGCGACCGCGCCCAGGTCTACATCCATGCCATGCATCATCGGGCCGTCAAAGCGCAGCTTGCCGGGCGATAGCGTTTCCACCATGAATTCGCCTTCAAAAGCCGTGTCGCCCGCCACGCCGGATTGGCCGCCCAAGCGTAGCGTGACCGTCTTGCCGATGCCTGCGGCGGTAGCGGCGCGCACGGCGTCCGGGTCGTAGAAAAGCCCCAGCGCCGCATTCTGCGCATTCGCCTCGACCAGTGCGCGCAGCATGCCGGTCGTGTTGGCGTCGCCGCCCGCGCCGGGATTATCCTGCGTGTCGGCGATGACGACAGGGCGCGATGCGCCGTGTGCCAGGGCCTGTGCGCGCCGTACCGCTTCGGCCGGTTCCAGGAAGTCCGGCGACCATTGCGGTTCCAGTTCCAGCACGCGCTGATACAGCGTATCGGTAACCTGTTCCACTGCCGCGGCATCCGACCCATACGCCCAGACGACGGGGCCGCATTCGGGGAAGTCGGCGGCGGGAAAGCCGGGCGCGAAAGAAATGGAGGCAACGCCTGGCGTCTGCTCCAGCCGGGCCAGCGTTTCGTATACGCCCTGCGACGGCTGCAGCATCGTGCACATGCCGTTGATGGGAATCAGGAAGGGCAGGCGGCGTTCACTGCGCACCCAGCGGCGGCCCGCCGCGATGCGCGCCAGCAGCAGGCGCGCGGCATGTTCGCCGGTATCCGCCATGTCCACGTGGGGATAGGTGCGGAACGCAGCCAGCCCGTCGGCTTCGCGCAGCATTTCGGCGGTGACGTTGGCGTGCAGGTCCAGGCTGGCGATGACCGGCACGTCTGGTCCCACGATCTGGCGCACGCGCGCCAGCAATTCGCCTTCGCCGTCATCCAGGTGTTCCGTCACCATCGCGCCGTGCAAGTCCAGGTAGACGGCGTCGTAAGGCCCGTTGCGCGCGGCATCCAGGATTTCGCCGGCGATGCGTTCGTAGGCATCGCGGGTGACATGGGCGGACGGACTGGCGCCGGCCCAGATCACCGGGCGCACGGTGTGGCCTTGCGCCTGGATGGCGTTGATGAAGCCGCCTGCGGGAATGTTGACCGAGCGTAGCGCCAGCACGTCTTCGCCGCGCACCATGGCGGGAAAGCCTTCACCCCGGACGAAATTGTCGTAGCCGGCCTTGGACGGCGCAAAGGTATTGGTCTCGTGCTGAAAGCCTGCCACCAGGATATGCATGTCGTTTCCTCTTGTTCATCGGGATAGCGCGCAACAGCCGGCAGTGTGGCACGAGAGGGGCGCGAAAGCACCGCAAAAAGCGGATGGAATCGTCACGGTGTGGACGGACGATTACCCGTACTTGCACCGGGTTCAGCGCGTCGCGTGGCGTTGTTTATTTATGTATTTTGAATTTATAGATCAAGTAAATATGGGGCTTTCAAGACAATTGTGTCCTGAGAGGTCCATAAATAGCCATTTCGACTATGAAATGCCCATGAAAAGGGCGTTTCGGGCGGATTCGAATACAATGATGGCACTTTCGGAGGTTTCTATGTCGGTCATATCCGATATCAAAATACGCCCCCTGGAGCGCGGCGACCTGCACTTCGTGCACAAGATCAACAATAACGACGTCATCATGCGTTATTGGTTCGAAGAGCCCTACGAGGCCTACGACGAACTGGTTGCCCTCTATGACCGCCACTTGCACGACCAGAACGAGCGGCGTTTCATCATCGAGCACGACACCGGCCAACCCGCAGGCCTGGTGGAACTGGTGGAAATCGACTACATCCACCGCCGCGCGGAATTCCAGATCATCATCGCGCCCAGTTATCAGGGGCGGGGCTACGCCAAAGCAGCGACCCGCATCGCGGTGGGCTACGCGTTCCGCGTACTGAACCTGCACAAGGTCTATCTGGTGGTGGACAAGGACAACATGGCGGCCGTGCACGTGTACGAACGCTGCGGCTTTCAGATCGAAGGGCTGCTGAAGGAAGAGTTCTTTTCCAACGGCGCCTATCGCGACGCATACCGCATGGCGCTGTTGCAGCACGAACATCTGCGCGATGTGGGGCCCGGCGCGCCCGATGCGCCCGTACTGCGGGATTGGCCGCAGGAAGAACAAACGGGCTGACGCCCGTTCATCCGTTTTCCGTGTGTTGACGCGTGGCGCCTCAGGCTGCCGCGCGCAGCAGGCGCAGGCCGTTGGCCACCACCAGCAGGCTGGCCCCGACGTCGGCGAACACCGCCATCCACAGCGTCGCGTTGCCGGTCATGGCAAGCGCCAGGAACACCACCTTGATGCCCAACGCCAGCGTGATGTTCTGCATCAGCACGCGGTGGGTTGCGCGAGACAAGCGCAGGAAGGTCCCGATCTTGCGCAGGTCGTCGTCCATCAAGGCCACATCCGCGGTTTCGATGGCGGTGCCCGTGCCGGCGGCACCCATCGCGAACCCGATGTCGGCGCGGGCCAGCGCCGGCGCGTCGTTGATGCCGTCGCCCACCATGCCCACGCGGCCGCTGGGCGCCAGCTTGCTTTCGATGGCGGCCAGCTTGTCTTCAGGCAGTTGATCGCCGCGGGCTTCGTCGATGCCGACCTGTTTCGCAATGGCCTGGGCGGTAGGGGTGTTGTCGCCCGTCAGCATCAGCGTGCGCACGCCCAGCGCATGCAGGTCGGCGATGGCGGCCGCGCTGGTGGGTTTGACCGTGTCGGCCACGGCGGCCAATGCCATCACCCGGTGGCCGTCGGTCAGTCCGATGGCGCTCTTGCCCTGGCGTTCGAGTTCGTCCAGGCGGGCTTCCAGCTTGGGGCTCGACACGCCCAGTTCGCGCATCAGGCGGCGGTTGCCCAATTGATAGGTCACGCCGTCGATCTGCGCGCTGACGCCGCGGCCGGGCAGGGCGGTGAAGGCGTCGACCTCAAGCAACGCCATGCCGGCGTCGCGTGCCGCATTGGCAACCGCCAGCGACACCGGGTGGTCGGAACGGGCGGCCAGGCTGGCCGCGATCAGGGCTGCGGGGTGACGGGCCTGGTCGGACACCTCCCACTCCTGCAGGTCGGTCTGCACCGGTTTGCCGTGCGTCAGCGTGCCGGTCTTGTCCAGCGCCAACCACTTCAGGTTGCGGCCTTCTTCCAGATACACGCCGCCCTTGACCAGAATGCCGCGCCGCGAGGCGGCGGTCAGGCCGCTGACGATGCTGACCGGCGTTGAAATCACCAGTGCGCACGGGCAGGCGATGATCAACAGCGCCAGCGCGCGGTAGATGGCATCGAACCACGGCTGGCTCCACAGCAGGGGCGGCGCCACGGCCACCAACACGGCCACCGCCACCACGACCGGCGTATAGATGCGCGAGAAGCGGTCGATGAAGCGCTGGGTCGGCGCGCGGGCGCCCTGGGCCTGTTCGACGGCGTGGATGATGCGGGCCAGCGTCGTATTGCCGGCGGCCGCGGTCACGCGGTATTCGAACGAGCCCGACGTGTTCACCGTGGCGGCGAACACCGGATCGTCCTGCGTCTTTTCCACGGGCAGGCTTTCGCCGGTGATGGGTGACTGGTCCACGGCCGAACTGCCGCTGACGATGATGCCGTCGGCGGCGATGCGTTCGCCGGGGCGCACGCGCACCACGTCGTTCACCTGCAATTGCGCGGCGGGCACTTCAAGCCAGCGGCCGTCTGCCTGGCGCACCGTCGCGGTTTCGGGGGCCAGGTCCAGCAGGCCACGGATGGCATTGCGCGCACGGTCCAGCGAACGGGCCTCGATCAATTCGGCCACGTTGAACAGGAACATCACCATGGCCGCTTCGGGCCATTGGCCGATGAGCACGGCGCCGGTCACGGCAATGCTCATCAGGGCATTGATGTTGAGGTTGCCGTTGCGCACGGCGATCCAGCCTTTGCGGTAGGTGGTAAGGCCGCAAGCCAGAATGGCGGCCACGGCGAATGCCGCGGTGACGCCCAGCGGCCAGGCGGCGAAATGGGAAAGCTCGGACAAGGCGGCCAGCACGCCCGAGCCGCCGATCAGCCACCAGTTCACGGGCTTGGCGCCGGGGGCAGGGGTGCCGGGTGCGCCGTCGGTCAGCGGTTCCGGCGTCATGTCCAGCGACTTGATGGCGGCCATGATGCGGTCCAGCGCGCCCTCGGCGTGCACCACCGTCAGCACGCGCTGCATCAGGTTGAAGTCCAGCGCATGCACGCCGTCCAGATTGCCCAGCTTCTTGCGGATCAGCGTTTCCTCGGTGGGGCAGTCCATCTGACCGATGCGCAGGCGTGCAAGCAACTGCCCCGGGCCGGCGGCAAGCGTGGAGCCGCCGTCGCCCGAGAGCGACATGTTTTCCATGCCGTGCGCGTGGCCGCAGCAAGCGGCCTCCGGCTGCGCGTGACGATGGCCATGATCATGGGCGTGGTCATGCTTGTGGCCGTGATCATGATCATGGTTATGGTCGTGGTCATGGCTGTGATCGTGGTCGTGGCGATGATCGTGCCCGTGGTCCCCGCCGACCGCTGCGTGATCGTGACCCGCCTGGCCGTGCGCATGTTCGCCGTGCCCGCCGCCGCAGCAGGCGCCGTCTTGCCCGGCGGGCTTGGGTTTGTGGGTGTTGACAGGAGGGAGGGACATCTTCTACGCCTTATGTAAGCTGATGGTCGTATTCCACACCTTGGAGTTACTATAGGGTCAACCCCTTATTTCAAGCGGATGCGATCCAGGGAGGCGCGATGCGTATTGGCGAATTGGCCACGGCGGCCGGCACCACCGTCGAAACGGTCAGGTACTACGAAAAAGAAGGGCTGCTGCCCGCCCCGGAACGCGGCCTGAACAACTACCGCAGCTACGGGCAACCCCATCTGGAACGGCTGCGCCTGATCCGGAATTGCCGGGCGCTGGACATGACGCAGGACGAAATACGCGCCATCCTGTCATTGGCCGATAACCATCAAACCGGATGCGGCCCCATTAATGAACTGTTCGACGAACACATTTCGCATGTGGATGAACGCATCGCCGAGCTGACGCAACTGAAGACGCAGCTGACCGATTTGCGGCAGCGCTGCCTGTCCGCGCGACCCGACGCGGAAGACTGCGGCATTCTGCACGGCCTGTCTGAAATGCAGGTCGAAGAGCGCCAGGAGCGTCACACCCACCTGGGCTGATGCCCTTGCTGCGGGCCGGGGGATGCCCGCCCCGTCCGCCGCCATCGCTTAATATGAGAATCTGTTTCTTTCCCATTTGCGCCCGAATCCATGACCGTAACCACCACCGCCACTCCGCTGCACGCCCTGACCACGCGCCGTTCCGTGAAGTTCTTGCGGGGCCCGGCGCCCAAGCCCGACGAACTTGAACAGATTCTGCAGGCCGCCATGTCGGCCCCCGACCATGGCGCGCTGCGCCCGTGGCGTTTTGTCGTGATCCAGGGCGAGGCCATTGGCAAGCTGGCGGATGTGGCGCTGGACGCGGTCAAGCGTAGCGGCGACCCGCGCATGACGCCTGAAAAGGAAAAGTCGGTGCGCGAATGGATGGCGGGCGTGCCGCTGTTCATTGCCGTGGCGCAGAAGATCGCGCACGACAACACCAAGATCCCCGAGCACGAGCAACTGCTGGCCACGGGCTGCTCGGTCATGAACATCCTGAATGCTGTTCATATGCTGGGCTATGGCGCATTCTGGAGCACTGGAGTCGGCACGTATGTCGAAGACGTGCAGAACGCGCTGGGCCTGGATTCGCTGGACTACCGTTTCCTGGGCTATCTGGCCATCGGCACGCCGGGTTGCGCCGTGCCGCCGGCCAACCGCCCCGACTATCGCGACTTCGTCACGGAGTGGACCGGCCCGGTCTGACCGAAAAAGACACGTCTTGCAGGGCGCCCCTGAACAGGGCGCTTGCGCGCCAGGCAATAAATGACAATAATTCTTATTGTTAATTAGCCTGGCGCCTTTCCATGTCCCCATCCGCACAGCCCACGGAGCATTCCGCTGCCGAGCTGTATGAAGCGCATCACTCCTGGCTGCAAGCGTGGCTGCGGCGCAGGCTAGGGTGCCGCCATGATGCGGCCGACCTGGCGCACGATACGTTCGTGCGTGTCCTGGCTGGCCGCCAGACCGAGACCATTCGCGAACCGCGCGCGTTCCTGACCACGTTGGCGCAGCGCACGCTGTTCACCTTCTGGCGCCGCCGCGAGCTGGAGCGCGCGTATCTCGACAGCCTTGGCGCCTTGCCGCCGGCCACCGTGGCCAGCGAAGAAAGCCGTGCGTTGGTGATCGAGGCCTTGATGCATATCGACCGCGCATTGCAACGCCTGCCGCTCAAGGCACGCCAGACCTTCCTTTACAGTCAGCTCGACGGACTCGGCTACGCCGAGATCGCCGTGCGCGTCGGCGTTTCCGTCATCACGGTGCGGCGCTACATGAAGCAGGCCATCACGCTGTGCGTGGCGGCGCGCCTGGACGCATGACCGCGCCGTTGCTGCCGGCCGATCTGGAATCGGCCGTGGATTGGATGGTGCTGCTGTCCTCGGGCAGCGTGACTGCCGCCGACCGCGCGCGGTTCGAGCAATGGCGGCTGGCGGATCCCCGCCATCGCGCGGCGTGGGAGAAGGTCAACGCCGCTGTCAAGGATTCCTTTGCGGCGCTGGGCGGGGGCGAGCAGCGGCTGGCGGCTGGCCGCGCCTTGCTGACCCCGCCGGCCAGGCGGCGGATGCTGCGCAATGCACTGGGCCTGGCGCTGGCGGCGGGCGGCCTGGCCGCGCTGGTCGATCGCCAGACCCCGCTGCGTACGCTGGCCGCCGACCTGCGCACGGGTACCGGCGAACGTCGCGCCTATACCTTGCCGGACGGCAGCGAGTTGACGCTGAATGCGCGCTCGGCCGTGGATCTGGATTTCAGTGCCGGCGAGCGCCGCGTCCGCTTGAAAGCGGGCGCGGTCTATGCACGCGTGGCACCCGACGCCGCGCGGCCGTTCATCGTCGCAACCGCCGAGGGCGAGGTGCAGGCGCTGGGGACGGTGTTCAGCGTGGCTCGGGAAGAAGAGGCTTGCGTGGTCAGCGTGGTCGAACATCTCGTCGAAGTGCGCGCCGGCGGCCAGCGCCGCGTGCTGCGGGCCGGCGAGGGCCTGCGGTTCGATGCGCGGGGCCTGGGCATGCCCGACGCCATGCTGGCCGACGCCGCCGCGTGGCAAACCGGCATGCTGGTCGTGCATGACGAGTCATTGGGGGCGGTGGTGCACGCGCTGCAGCCCTACCGGCGCGGCATCATCCGGATTACGCCGGCCGCCGCGCGGCTGCGCGTGTTGGGGGCGTTTCCGCTGGACGACACGGGCCGCACGCTGGAGTCGCTGCGCCAGACCTTGCCGATCGACGTCACGTCGTTGGGCGGTTGGTTCGTCAGCATCGACTTGCGCCGCGCCTCGCACTGAAAATAAATGATCACTTTTGTCCGCGTCGTTGGACATCCCTCCTGAAACACCAAACTGTTGCAGGAGAACCCATGTTCCATCGTCGCCCGCTTCGGCCCCTGGCCGCCGCGCTGTTCATTGCCTTGGCCGCGCCTGCGGTCCATGCCCAGACCCCGCCGGGCGGCCCCGCCGCCGCCCGCGCTGTTTTGCGCTTCGACGTGCCCGCTGGCGCCTTGGGCGATACGCTGACCCGCATCGCTCGGCAGAGCGGGCGCGCCGTGTCCGTCGATCCCGCCCTGGTGGCGGGCCGCAATGCGCCGGCCATCGTCGGCGATTACACGGCAGAAGACGCGGCGCGGCGCGCGCTTGCCGGTAGCGGCCTGGAACTGGCCGTCACGGCCAATGGCACGCTGAGCGCGCGGCGCGCGCCCGAAGGCGCCGCCATGCTTGAGCCGGTCCGCGTGACCGGTTCCATCGAATCGCCCACCGGGCATGTGGACGGCTACGTGGCGCAACGCGCGCTGTCGGGCACCAAGACCGACACGCCGCTGATCGAAACGCCGCAATCCATATCGGTCGTCACCAGCGACCAGATCCGCGCGGTCAAGGCGGGTTCGGTAGCGGATGCGCTGGGCTACACGCCCGGCGTGTCGGCGCAATCGCCCGCTTTCAGCCGCATGGTGGACGACCTGATGCTGCGGGGCTTCAATGTGGCCGCGGGGAACTCCGGGCAATTGCGCGACGGCCTGAAACTGCAGTCCAGTGTCTATGACGGCGGGCAGGAACCCTATGGGCTGGAACGGGTGGAGGTGCTGCGCGGCGCGTCTTCGGTGCTGTACGGGCAACTGAGTCCGGGCGGCGTGGTCAACACCGTCAGCAAGCGCCCCTCGGCCGATTCCCTGCGCGAGCTGAACCTCGATACCGGCAGTTATGGACGCCGCCAGGTGTCGGGCGACTTCACCGGCGCGCTGACCGAGGATGGCGCCTGGACGTACCGGCTGACGGGGCTAGCCCGCAACGCCGACAACTGGGTGGACCATGTGCCGGACGACCGGACCTACCTGGCGCCGGCCCTGACGTGGCAGCCTTCGGCGGCCACGTCGCTGACGCTGCTGGCCAGCTATCAGCGCATCCGCACGCGCTTTTCCGCGCCCATGCCCGCCGCCAATACCTTGAACGGCCAGATCCCTCGCGACCTCTTCATCGGCGAGCCGGATTTCGACCGCTACGACACCGATACCTACACCGTCGGTTATGCGTTCGAGCACGCATTCAACGACCGGGTGACGCTGCGCCAGAGCGCGCGGTATTTCACGGCGGACGGCACTTGGGACTATCTGAGCTTCGGCGCGTTGCAGGCCAACGGCCAGACCTTGCGGCGTGGCGTGGTCAGCCGCAGCGAACACTCGTATGGCGTCGCAACCGATACGTCGCTGGAACTGAAGCTGGACGGCGGGCCGTTGCAACACACGGTGCTGGCCGGGCTGGATTACTACCGCAGCGGCTATGACTCGCATCGCCATTCCGGCACGGTGGCGGCGCTGGCGGACATCTATCACCCCGTATATGGTGCGGTGCCGACGCTGAACACCGCCGCGGACTACGGCATCAATACGCGTTCCGATTCGCTGGGCTTGTACCTGCAAGACCAGATCAAGATCCAGGACAAATGGGTGCTGGTGCTGGGTGGCCGCCAGGATTGGGCGGATACCGACCAGAAGAACTACGCCACGGGCGCCACGACACGCCTGCGCGACAGCGCCACGACCGGCCGCGTGGGCCTGGTGTACCTGGCCGACAACGGCCTGGCGCCTTACCTCAGCGCCAGCCAGTCGTTTGCGCCGACGATCGGCGTCGACCGCGCCGGCAACGCGTTCAAACCGACCAAAGGCACGCAGTACGAACTGGGCCTGCGCTATGAGCCGCCGGGCGGCAACATGCTGTACAGCGCGGCGGTCTATGACCTGACGCAGACCAATGCGTTGACCGGCGACCCGGCCGACGCGACGTACTCGGTGCAGACCGGTCGGGCGCGGTCGCGGGGGTTGGAACTGGAAGCCAAGGCACGCCTGGGCGCCTTGAACCTGACGGCCAGCTATGCCTACACCGACGCCCGCACCACGCGAAGCACGGTGGCGTCGCTGGTTGACCAGCGCATCGCACTGGTGCCGCTGCACAGCGCCTCCATCTGGGCCGACTACAACCTGACCGCCGCGGGCGTGCCGGGTCTGACCGTCGGCGCGGGCGTGCGTTATGCCAGCTCGACGAACCTGCCTGGCTACCCCGCGAATGTGCCCGGCCAGTTCCTGGTCGACGCCCTGGCCGGTTATGACTTCGGCGCGCTGGACCCGGCCATGTCCGGCCTGTCGCTGACGCTGAACGCGCGCAATCTGTTCAACCGCGGCTACCTGGCTTGCGCGGGGGCGACGGGGTGCCGCTACGGCGATCCGCGCACGCTGTATGCCACCCTGAGCTATCGCTGGTAAACGCTGGAAAACCCCTAGTGAGATACGGGCCCGCATGCGTGCTGGCCCGTCTCGGCGACCCTGTCCCCTGTGCTAATCTCGTCGACGGCCACGCATATTTATCCCTATGCGAGGGGCCGACGATGGCAGCGCTTGAGGTCACACACCTTTGGCAATGTCTTGGTAGGAAGAAAACGCATGACACGATCAAGCGTGGAGACAATATATGAGCCAATATGGGCCGCTGAAGTTGCACGTCCCCGAGCCCACCGGGCGTCCGGGTTGCAAGACCGACTTTTCCTATCTGCATCTGTCGCCGCCTGGCGAGGTGCCCAAACCCCCCATTGATGTTGCCGCGGTCGATACCGGCGGACTGGCGTATAGCCTGGTCCGGGTGATCGACGACGACGGCCGCGCGGTCGGGCCGTGGGCGCCCGAGATCAGCAACGATCAACTGCGTGCGGGCATGCGGGCCATGCTGAAGACGCGGATTTTCGACGGTCGCATGCTGACGGCGCAGCGCAAGAAGAAGATCTCGTTCTACATGCAGAGCCTGGGCGAAGAAGCCATCGGCACGGCGCACGCGCTGGCGCTGGAGCAGGGCGACATGTGTTTCCCCACCTACCGCCAGCAGAGCATCCTGCTGTCGCGCGATGTGTCGCTGGTCACCATGATGTGCCAGCTGATGTCGAATGAACGCGACCCGCTCAAGGGGCGCCAACTGCCGGTGATGTACTCCGACCGGGCAAACGGCTTCTTCACCATTTCCGGCAACCTGGCCACGCAGTTCATCCAGGCGGTGGGCTGGGCGATGGCGTCCGCCATCAAGGGCGACACGCGCATCGCGTCGGCCTGGATCGGCGACGGCGCCACGGCCGAAGCCGACTTCCACACCGCGCTGACGTTCGCGCATGTGTACCGCGCGCCAGTCATCCTGAACGTGGTCAACAACCAATGGGCCATCTCCACCTTCCAGGCCATCGCCGGCGGCGAAGGCGCGACGTTCGCGGGCCGCGGCGTGGGCTGCGGCATCGCGTCGCTGCGGGTGGACGGCAATGATTTCCTGGCGGTCTATTCCGCCTCGCGCTGGGCCGCCGAACGCGCCCGCCGCAACCTGGGCCCGACCCTGATCGAATGGGTGACGTACCGCGCCGGTCCGCACTCGACCTCCGACGACCCTTCCAAGTACCGCCCCGGCGACGACTGGGCGCACTTTCCGCTGGGCGACCCGATCGAGCGCTTCAAGAAGCACCTGATCGCCCTGGGTATCTGGTCCGACGCCGAACACGATGCGGTTCGCGCCGAACTGGACGCCGAGATCGTCGCGGCCCAAAAGGAAGCGGAAAGCTACGGCACCCTGGTGGACGGCCACGTCCCCAGCGCGGCCAGCATCTTTGAAGACGTCTACAAAGACATGCCGGAGCATCTGCGCCGGCAGCGCCAGCAGCTCGGAGTCTGATCATGGCAATTGATAACAACGCTGGTCCGGCCTCTGCGCCGATGACCATGATCCAGGCATTGCGCTCGGCCATGGATGTGATGCTGGAGCGTGACAACAACGTGGTGGTGTTCGGCCAGGACGTCGGCTATTTCGGCGGCGTGTTCCGGTGCACCGAAGGCTTGCAGACCAAGTACGGCAGTTCGCGCGTGTTCGACACGCCGATCTCCGAAGGCGGCATCGTGGGCGTGGCGGTGGGCATGGGCGCCTATGGCTTGCGGCCCGTGTGCGAGATCCAGTTCGCCGACTACTTCTATCCCGCTTCCGATCAGATCGTGTCGGAAGCCGCGCGCCTGCGCTATCGCTCGGTGGGCGAGTTCATCGCCCCGATGACCATCCGCATGCCTTGCGGCGGTGGCATCTACGGCGGGCAGACGCACAGCCAAAGCCCCGAAGCCATGTTCACGCAGGTCTGCGGGTTGCGCACGGTGATGCCGTCCAACCCCTACGACGCCAAGGGCTTGCTGATTGCTTCGATCGAAAACGACGACCCGGTGATTTTCCTGGAACCCAAGCGGCTCTACAACGGCCCCTTCGACGGCCACCACGACCGCCCGGTGACCCCGTGGACCGGGCGTCCGGGCAGCGTGGTGCCGACGGGCTACTACACCGTGCCGCTGGACACCGCCGCCATCGTGCGGCCGGGCAAGGCGTTGACGGTGCTGACCTATGGCACCACGGTGTATGTGTCGTTGACCGCCGCCGACGAAACCGGCATCGACGCCGAAGTGATCGATCTGCGCAGCCTTTGGCCGCTGGACCTGGAAACCATCGTGAACTCGGTGAAGAAGACCGGCCGTTGCGTGGTGGTGCACGAAGCCACGCGTACCTGCGGGTATGGCGCGGAACTGATTTCGCTGGTTCAAGAGCACTGCTTCCATCACCTGGAGGCGCCTGTCGAGCGCGTGACCGGTTGGGATACTCCCTACCCGCACGCGCAGGAATGGGCGTACTTCCCCGGCCCGCGCCGGGTCGGCGAAGCGTTCAAACGCGCGATGGAGGTGTGAGATGGGGATCCATATCATCAAGATGCCGGACATCGGCGAAGGCATTGCCGAAGTCGAACTGGTGGGCTGGCACGTCAAGGTAGGCGACACCGTCGCCGAGGACCAGCCGCTGGCCGACGTAATGACGGACAAGGCCACGGTGGAAATTCCATCGCCGGTCGTGGGCAAGGTGGTCGCGCTGGGCGGCGACGTGGGCCAGGTCATGGCCGTGGGCGGGGAATTGATCCGCCTGGAAGTGGAAGGCGAGGGCAACGTCCGCGCCGGATCGGCCGCGCCTCAGAAGGCGGCGCCTGCCGCGTCCGACACCCCCGAGCCCGTCAAGCTGGAGGGGGGCGCGAAGGCGGCAGCGGGCGGCATCGCGGGCCAGATCGCGGCGTCCGTCTCGCAGGCGGCAAGCCCGTCGGCAGCCAGGCCGCAAGCCGCGTCGCGACCGGCCAACACCGCGCCTGTCGTGGCGCGCCAGCCGGGCGACAAGCCGCTGGCGTCGCCCGCCGTGCGCAAGCGCGCGTGGGACTTGGGTGTTGAACTGCGCTACGTGCCAGGCAGCGGCCCGGCCGGCCGGGTCTTGCACGAAGACCTGGACGCCTATCTGCAGTCGCAAGGGGCAGGCACCGCCGCACGCGGCGGGTCGGCCTATGCGCAACGCAACGATGAAGAAGCCGTGCCCGTGATCGGCCTGCGCAGGAAGATCGCGCAGAAGATGGCGGAGTCCAAGCGCCGCATCCCGCACTTCAGCTATGTCGAAGAAATCGACGTGACCGAACTGGAAGACCTGCGCGTGCAGCTCAACCAGAAATGGGGCGAATCGCGCGGCAAGCTGACCTTGCTGCCGTTGCTGGCGCGGGCCATGGTCGTGGCGCTGCGGGACTTCCCGCAGATCAATGCGCGCTATGACGATGAAGGCGGCGTGGTGACGCGCTACGGCGCCGTGCACATCGGCATCGCCACGCAAAGCGATGGCGGCCTGATGGTGCCGGTGATGCGTCACGCCGAGGCGCGCGACCTCTGGTCGATGGCCGCCGAGATCGGCCGGCTGGCGCAAGCGGTGCGCAACGGCACCGCGGGGCGCGACGAACTCTCCGGGTCCACCATCACCATCACCAGCCTGGGGCCCTTGGGCGGCATCGTCACGACACCGGTGATCAACCATCCCGAAGTCGGCATCGTGGGCGTGAACCGCATCGTGGAACGGCCCGCTTTCCGCAACGGCGCCGTGGTGGCGCGCAAGCTGATGAACCTGTCATCGTCCTTCGACCACCGCGTGGTGGACGGCATGGACGCGGCGCGATTCATTCAGGCGGTACGCGCGCTGCTGGAACAACCCGCGCTGCTTTTCGTGGAGTAAGCATGAGCCAGATCACAAAGACAACGACCTTGCTGGTGATCGGCGGCGGCCCCGGCGGCTATGTGGCCGCCATCCGCGCCGGCCAATTGGGCGTGCCGACCATCCTGGTCGAAGGCGGCCAGTTGGGCGGCACTTGCCTGAACATCGGTTGCATCCCATCCAAGGCGCTGATTCACGCGGCCGAGGAATTCGACAAGGCGCGCCATTACGCGGACACGTCGCCGCTGGGCATTTCGGTGTCGGCGCCGGCCATCGACATCACGCGGACCGTGGCGTGGAAAGACGGCATTGTCGGCAAGCTGACGGGCGGCGTGGCCGCGCTGTTGAAGAAGAACGGCGTGGAAGTGGTGCCGGGCTGGGCCAGCCTGCTGGACGGCAAGACCGCGGAAGTCACCGCGGCGGATGGGTCCATCGTGCGCATCCAGTGCGAGCACCTGCTGCTGGCGGCCGGCTCCGAGCCCACGCCGCTGGTGTCCATGCCGTTCGGCGGCATCGTGGTGTCTTCCACCGAAGCGCTGTCGCCGGCCAGCATCCCCAAGCAATTGGTGGTGGTCGGTGGCGGTTACATCGGCCTGGAGCTGGGCACCGTGTACCGCAAGCTGGGCGCCGAAGTCGCCGTGGTGGAAGCGCAGGACCGCATCCTGCCGACCTATGACGCGGAACTGACCAAACCCGTGGCCGTCGCGCTGGCGAGGATGGGCGTGGCGTTGCACCTGAATCGCAAAGTACTGGGCCTGAACGGCGCGGGCGACGCGGTGCGGGTGCAGGACGCGGCAGGCGTCGAAACCCTGCTGCCGGCCGACCGCGTGCTGATCGCGGTGGGGCGCCGTCCCCGCACGCAAGGCTGGGGGCTGGAAAGCCTGCAGCTTGATCGCAAGGGCAATGCGTTGCGCATCGATGACCAGTGCCGCACGTCCATGCGCGATGTCTGGGCCATCGGCGATATCGCCGGCGAACCCATGCTGGCGCATCGCGCCATGGCGCAGGGCGAAATGGTGGCCGAGCTGGTGGCGGGCAAGCGCCGGCATTTCCAGCCGGCATCGATCCCGGCCGTGTGCTTTACCGATCCCGAGGTCGTGGTGGCCGGGCTGTCGCCCGCCGAGGCGGAAAGCGCGGGGCTGGATTGCCTGACGGCGTCCTTCCCGTTCGCTGCCAACGGACGCGCCATGACGCTGGAGTCCACCGACGGCTTCGTCCGCGTGGTGGCCCGGCGCGACAACCACTTGATCGTGGGCTGGCAGGCGGTGGGGCGCGGCGTGTCGGAACTGTCGACGGCGTTCGGCCAATCGCTGGAAATGGGCGCGACGCTTGAAGATGTGGCGGGCACCATCCACGCGCACCCGACCTTGGGTGAAGCCGTGCAGGAAGCGGCGCTGAAGGCGTTGGGGCACGCGCTGCATATCTGATTCGCCAAGCCCGTACCGTACCGCACCGCCGCGCGCCGGATCCCCGGGCGCGGCGGTTTTTCTTATCGTGGCGCCGCCCCAAGATAGGAGCGCCCCTTCGGGGGGCAGCACGTGGGGGCCTCGCTGGCCCACTTTTCAGGCGGGGCGTTTGCGCAACAGGTACTTCTGCTGACCATCCATCACCAGCACGCCATGCTGGTTGCGCACTTCGCTGCGCATCGCCAGCACGCCGGTGCTGCGGCCGGGGGCAAGCTCGGTCACGTGCAGGGACGCATACAAGGTGTCACCCGAGAACACCGGCTTCAAGAAGCGGCTGCTTTGCTCCAGGAAGGCCTTCAGTGAATCCTCCACCATGTGCGGGAACAGGCCAGCCCCTGCCGCAGTCTGGATGGCCACCTGAAACCCGTGCGCAAGCATGTGCGGCATGCCATGGGCGCGGCAATACTCCACGTCGTAATGCACCGGGTGGTTGTCGCCGCTGGCCAGTTGGAAGGCGGCGAACAGCGCGTCGGTCATGGTGCGGGACGGCAGGTTGAAGACCTCGCCGATCTCGAAGTCTTCGAAGTAGCGCTGGGCGCACAGTTGATGCTTGATCATGTCGGGGTCCTGTCTGGAAGGGGGGCATGGGGGCGGGCGGGGCGCGTCAGTTCGCGGTCATGTTGGCGGCGCGGGCGACCTGGCTCCATTTCTTCAACTCGCTATCCAGGAAGGTGGCCAGTGCCGCGGGCGACGGTTCCGTTTCCAGCACCAGGCCCATGTCGTAGGCGCGGCGCTTCAACGCCTCGTCCTGCAGCGCGGCCTGCAGGGTCGACGTCAGCGTCTTGATCACCGGGGCAGGCGTGCCGGCAGGCGCGAACACGGCATTCCAGGTATAGGCCTCGTATCCCGGGACGGCTTCGGCAATGGCCGGGGTGTCGGGCGTCTGCGGCAGGCGTTGGCTCATCGACGTGGCCAGCAGCCGCACCGTTCCGGCATGCACTTGCGCCAGGCCGGTGGGGGCGCTGTCGATCATGAATTCCAGGTGTCCGCCGATGACATCGGCCATGGCGGGAGCGCTGCCGCGGTAGGGGACGTGCATGGCGCGGGTGCCCGCCAGGTAGTTGACCAATTCGGCGCCCAGATGCGGCGCGCTGCCGATGCCGGCGGAACCGTAGTTGACCTTGCCCGGGTGGGATTTCAGATAGGCCAGGAATTCCGGCAGGGTCCGTGCCGGCAGGGATTTGTTGACAACCAGCACCAGCGGCGCCTTGGCGGCCAGACCCACCGGGGCGAAGTCTTCGACGGTACGGTAGGGCAGCGTCGCATGGATGCTCGGATTGACGGCATGCGCCACCGTGGTCAACAGCAACGTGTAGCCGTCGGGCGGCGCTTTCGCAACCGTTTCGGTGCCGACCAACGTGCCTGCGCCGGTGCGGTTTTCAACGATGATGGTCGTGCCCGCCTGGCGGCCCCAGCTTTCGGCCAGGGCACGGGCGAAGGTGTCCGTCGGTCCGCCCGCCGCATAGGGCACCACGAGTTTCACGGGGCGCGAAGGAAAGCCCGACTGCGCCCACCCGAGGGGGGCGGCCGCCAGCAGGCTGACGGCCACGGCCAGTTTTCGGGCCGGTGCGGCCCAGCGGGATAGGGGGGTCATGGCTTGTCTCCATTCATTGTTTTGCCTGCCGGACGCTGCCGGGAAGGTCCGGCGGATGGCGGCTTCGGGTTTGTTCCCTGGTTTCGGCAAAATATAAAGACGATGATCCGGGGCGAATAGTCGAATGTTCTTTCGTCGACTTAGAACCTTTCTAACAGCGGGTTTCCTTGCCGGCATGGCGGAGGTTGCGGGGTGATGGCGTTGCGATACGAATTGACCGACTTGCGTGTTTTCATGGCCATTGCCGAGGCCAAGAGCCTGACAGGCGGCGCATCCGACCTGCATCTGACGGCGCCGTCCGCCAGTTATCGGCTGAAGAACCTGGAACAGGCGATGGGGGTTCCGCTGTTCGTGCGCACGCAAAAGGGCATGTCGCTGACGCCAGCCGGCATGACCGTGCTGCGCTACGCGCAGACCATCTTCGCCAATGTCGAGCGCCTGCAGGGCGAAATGCGCCGGCACACGGACGGTGTCGAGGGGCATATCCGCGTGTTCGCCAACAGCAGCACGATGAGCAGCCTGCCTGCGGCGCTTAGCCGGTTCCTGGCGGCCTATCCCAACGTCAACATCGACCTGGAAGAGCGCCTTAGCGCCGAAACCGTCAAGGCGGTGCTGGACGGGCACGCGGATGTGGGGCTGGTGGCCGGCGCCATCGAGATGCGGGGCCTCGAATTCATCACCTATGGCAAGGACGAATTGTTGTTCATCATTCCGCCGCGCCATCCGTTGGGCCTGCACGTGCGCGTGTCGCTGGAGGCCGCGCTGGCGCACGATATCGTGGCGATCGGCCGAAAGAGCAGCAATTTTCTTTATCTGCAGCAGATGGCCGAGCAGTTGGGCATCAAGCCGCGGGTCCGCGTGCATGCGCCCAACTTCGATGCCGTATTGCGGTGCGTGCAGGAGGGCGCGGGCATTTCGCTGGTGCCGCGCTCGGTTGCCGCGGCGGCGCTTTTGCAGGGCAAGGTCGAAAGCGTGGAAATCGAAGAGGCCTGGGCCGTGCGCGAACAACGCGTGGTGATGCGCAGCATGGAGGCATTGCCGGTTTTTGCGCGCGATTTCGTAGGCTATGTCACCGAGCTTACCCCCGCCGACGCTGGCGATTAGAGAATCTTGAAGCGCAGTTAAAAATTATCGACTGGCGGCGGCCCGCAGGGCGTTCCTATAATTTTTTCGCACTGCCGGCCGGCTCACGGGCTGGCTCCCTTGGACGCGCAGGACGATATGACAGCAGCTTTGAAACCCCTGGACGGCATGACGGTCGTCGCGCTTGAGCATGCCGTGGCGGCGCCGTTCGCCAGCCGTCAATTGGCGGATCTTGGCGCCCGTGTGATCAAGATCGAACGCCCCGGCACGGGCGATTTCGCACGCGGCTACGATGCGTCGGTGCACGGACAGTCTTCATTTTTCGTGTGGGCCAACCGGGGCAAGGAAAGCCTGTGCCTGGACCTCGAACAGCGCGCCCAGCGCGCCGTGCTGCAGCGGTTGCTGGCCGACGCCGACGTCTTCATCCAGAACCTGGCGCCCGGGGCAGCGCAGCGCAAGGGGTTGGACTTTGCCACCCTGCATGCCGACTTTCCCCGCCTGATCGTGTGCGATGTTTCGGGGTATGGCGACAGCGGCCCCTTTCGCGAGAAAAAGGCCTACGACCTGCTGATCCAGGCTGCGGCTGGCTTGATTTCAGTGACGGGCACCCCTGACGCGCCAGCGCGCACCGGCATATCGATCGCCGATATCTCGGCGGGCATGTACGCGTACTCCGGCATCTTGACGGCCCTGTTGCAGCGCGCGCGTACAGGCAAGGGGCTGCGAGTGGAGGTCACCATGCTGGAGGCGCTGGCCGAATGGATGTCGTATCCCTTGAATGCTGCCCGCTATGGCGGGTCGCCGCCGGCGCGCAACGGTGTGGCTCATCCGGCCATCGCCCCTTACGGCCAGTATCAGGCGGGTGACGGAAAGGACATTATTTTTGGCCTGCAGAACGAACGCGAATGGGCGCAATTCTGCGCGGGGGTGCTGCAGGACCCCGCGCTGGCAAAAGACAGGCGTTTTTCGTCCAACGTCCTGCGTGTTTCCAACCGCAAGGCGCTGGATGCCCGTATCGCCGAATGCTTCGCGCCGCTCTCGCGCGAAGAAGTGCTGCGCCGGCTGGATGACGCCGGTATCGCCAATTCCGCGTTGAACACCATGCACGACGTCTGGGACCATCCCCAGTTTGCCGCCCGCGACCGGTGGCGCGACGTCGCTACGCCAGCGGGACCGATCCGGGCGCTGTTGCCGCCCGCCACGTTGTCGGGCATGGAGGCGGCCATGGGCGACGTCCCGGCACTGGGCCAGCACACGCAGGCGATCCTGGCCGAGCTGGGTGTCACGCTGGCGGCTTGACGCTGCTGGCCGGTGGGCCGTGGCGCCCCTTTACCGGCCGCCATCCACATACGGCCGGGATTGCAGGACGATGATGTTGTCGCCCTGCACGGCCCATTCGATGTCCTGGTCCACGTTGCCCAGACGCAGCTTGATCTGGCTGCCCACGGCGGCCAGCCGGGCGACCAGTGCGTCGGTCAGCACCTGGCGGGAGCCTTCGATCGGCACTTCACGCACGCCGCCCGCCGCGTTTGGCACCAGTTGCGTGTCTTCGGCCGACCGGCTCAGCACCTGCACGGCCTTGGACCAGCTGGAATACATCAGTTGCTCTGCCTGGCGCTTGCCTTCCACCACTTTGATTCCCAGGCCGCGTTTGGCCGAGATGTAGGTCACGTAGCGCCGCGACGCGTCGAAGGGATCGCGCGTGATCATCACGCCTGAACTGTCCGAGGCCGCCGCCTGCTGAACCAGCACCGCCATCACCACGCCGTCCTGGCCAATGCCTGCCGCGCGCCGGGCCTCGTAGGCTTCGAAGTTGTAGATGGACGCCCACACTGTCTGGATCGCCCGGGGCAGCGCGTCGGCTTGCGTCACGTTGGGCACCGTGGTGTAGAGCCCCGCGCCGCTGAACCCGGGCAGGTCTTCGGAATTCGACGAGCTGCGCACGAATACGCCGCGGCCCTGCAATTGCTTTTGCCAGCGATCGCGCCAGGTGGCGGCAAGCGCCGGGTCGGGCTGGGCGTTGACGATGTCCTGGCGCAAGGCGGCGAGCTCGGCACGGCGGACATTGGCGTCGCTGGCGAAGTCTGCCCGCTGCTCCAGCGCGGCGATGCGTTGCGGCACGTGCAGCTGCTGCATGAACGCGGCGTATTGCGCGAAGGGGATGCAGAAGCCGTCCGGCACGCTCGCCAGCGGCGCCAACGCCGATTTCAGCGCGCCCAGGTTGGCCGCCTTGACGCCGCAATGGCGGCTGTCGCGGGTTGACATGCCCGTCAGCGGCTCGATGGCCTTGACGGTCAGGTCGGGCTTGGGCAGCGGCAGGCCGCCCGCCTTGGGGCCTGGCGTGGCGGGCGCATCGGGCTTGGCGATGGGCCGTACCTGATAGCCGTTGCTGGCGACATTCAGCTCTACCCACTGGCCGTCGTAGTCGCGCAGCGCGGCGACTCCGTCTCGCACATAGGCGTTGGGAATGCGCCAGCCCTTGGCCAGCAGGTTCACGTGCGACAGCAGGGTAGAGGGCCGCTGCGTGATCAGGCCTGCCACGGGCGGCAGCGCCACGGGCACTTCGTCCAGCACCAGGATGTCGGTCGGCGACAGGTCGGGAGTGTCCTCCACCGAGGCCACGATGCGCAGACGGCCCTGGGCGCGTCCGGTGTTCAGCGGCAGGAAGGTCTGTTCGCGCAGCAAGGCCTCCTGGGTCACGACATCCAGCCCGGCGCGTTGCGCCGTCTGCTCATGCATCGTGGAGTTCGCCTTGAAGCGAAGCGGCGCGTAAAAGGTGGCGCGCAGCCGTTCGCCCGTCAGGGCCAGCAGTTCGGGCGTCAGCCGGTCGCCTTCCCAGAACTCATAGGTGTAGCCGGGCAGGTCGCGCTGCCAGCTCAGGGTGCCGAACAGCAGGCGGCGTTGCGGATCCTTATATTGCGCGATCAGCGTGGCTTTGTCCGAGTCGGGCAGCAGGCGACGCTCGCGGGCGAAGTTCTCGTGCAGCGAGTAGCGCGGCGTATCGATGTAGTAGATGCGGTCGCCATGTTTGCGGTCGATCACGAACAGCACATGCGGAATCTCAAGCGGCGTGCCCGGGTTGTACACGCGGGCCAACTGCTGGAATTCCTCCGGGGTGCGGATCTGGCCCAGGAAGGCGGGGCCGCCGCGCTTGGCGTCCTCGGGCTTGCGCGCTTCGATCTCGTCGGCGCGCAGGGGCCGGGCGTTCTCGTAGGGGGACGGCTTGCGGGCGGTTTGCGCGTGCGGCGCGGCGCTGATGCTGGCGGCCAGGAGGCCGAACGCGGTCAGGACAATCAGGCTGGGCCGGCGTGGGCCAAGACGATGTGATGCAGGCGGTGGGCGCATGAAAAGGCGGGCGGGTCGCAGGGAGTTGCGATGATATCGGAGCCCCCGCGTGGCGCCGCGGAAGAATGTTTCCAGATGTACCGAGTCTTTGGCGTAAAGGCCTTTGGTCTTACAAATACCCAATTCCAGGGATACGCGGACCGCCGCGATTCCCGTGTAATCGGGATCGGCTGTATGTCGCGCCGGCGACGCAAGTGCCCCACCGTCTTTGCTCGCGCAGACGGAAACGGCATCTTGCAGGGCCCTTCTGCAGGGGCAGCAGATACTGCTGCCCCTGTTTTTTTCTGCGGCCAGCGGCCGCCGGCGGCATCGCCCAAATGCAACAAGGCCCCCAGAAGGGGGCCTTGTTTTGCCAGCCTGGGCCGGAATCAGCCTTCGGCCGTTTCCGCCAGGATGCGCTTGGCTTCTTCGGCCACGCGTTCGGGGGCGGTGCCGCCGATGTGCTTGCGGGCGGCGACCGAGCCTTCCAGCGTCAGCACTTGGTGGACGTCGTCGCCGATCTGGGCGTGGTAAGCCTTGAGCTCGTCGGTGGACAGGTCAGCCAGGTCGCAGCCGCGTTGTTCGCAGTCGCGCACGGCGTGGGCCACCACTTCGTGCGCGTCGCGGAATGGCACGCCGCGCTTGACCAGGTAGTCGGCCAGGTCGGTGGCGGTGGCAAAGCCCTGCAGCGCCGCGGCGCGCATGTTGTCGGCCTTGACCTTGATGCCGGCAGCCATGTCCGCGAAGATGGTCAGCGTGTCGCGCACGGTGTCCACGGTGTCGAACAGGCCTTCCTTGTCTTCCTGGTTGTCCTTGTTGTAGGCCAGGGGTTGACCTTTCATCAGGGTCAGCAGGGCGACCAGGTTGCCGTTGACGCGGCCGGTCTTGCCACGGGCAAGTTCGGGCACGTCGGGGTTTTTCTTTTGCGGCATGATCGAGCTGCCGGTGCAGAAGCGGTCGGCCAGGTCGATGAAGCCCACGCGCGGGCTCATCCACAGCACCAGTTCTTCCGACAGGCGCGACACGTGCGTCATGATCAGTGCACCCGCAGCGCAGAATTCGATGGCGAAGTCGCGGTCGGACACCGCGTCCAGCGAATTGCGGCACACACCATCAAAGCCCAGCGTCTTGGCCACGCGTTCACGGTCGATGGGGAACGACGTGCCGGCCAGCGCGGCGGCGCCCAGGGGCAGGCGGTTCACGCGGCGGCGGCAGTCGGCCAGGCGTTCGGCGTCGCGGCCGAACATTTCAGCGTAGGCCAGCAGATGGTGGCCGAACGTGACGGGCTGGGCGACTTGCAGGTGGGTGAAGCCCGGCATGATGGTGCCGGCGTTGTCCAGCGCGACCGCGGCCAGCGCGTGACGCAGCTGGCGCAGCAGGTCTTGCAGGTTGTCGATTTCGTCGCGCAGCCACAGGCGGATGTCGGTGGCGACCTGGTCGTTGCGGGAACGGCCGGTGTGCAGGCGCTTGCCCGCATCGCCCACCAGTTCCACCAGACGCTTCTCGATGTTCAGGTGCACGTCTTCCAGATCCAGCAGCCATTGGAAGCTGCCGGCATCGATTTCGGACAGGATCTGCGTCATGCCGCGCTGGATGTCGGCCAGATCCTGGGCGCCGATGATGCCCTGGGCGGCCAGCATGTCGGCATGCGCGAGCGAGCCCTGGATGTCGTGGCGCGCCAGGCGCTTGTCGAAATCCACGGACGCCGTGTAGCGCTTTACAAGTTCGGAAACCGGTTCCGAGAACCGGGCGGACCAGGCCTGCGCCTTATTGGCGAACTGGTTTTGATCGGAGGAGGGAGTGTTTGCCATGATGGGCGGAATTATAGGGCCTGCCGCCGATGCGGCGCACGCGGCGGGGTAGCATGGCCCTCATATCGCCGTGG
>NZ_JBHFII010000010.1:32745-43461 GCF_057334215.1 Achromobacter maghribensis
TGCCGGGACCTCGCCCCGCCGCGACTTGTCGGATAATCCACAGTCAGTTTCAAGAACTTAAAGCGAGTACACGACATATGCCCCTGGAATGGGAAGAACTGGTTACCCAACTTGATACCCACATGCCGCGCGAGGCCTGGGCGCAGACGCTGGTCGGCATCGGCGTGCTGATTCTGACGGCGCTGTTCGTCCAATGGGTCGTCGCCAGGGTGGTGCTGCTGTTGGCGCACCGCGTGCTGGTGCTGAGCGGCCGCGGAGACTGGGACCAGGCCTTGCAGCGCCGCCGCGCCTATCAGAACCTTTGGTACGCGGTGCCTTTCGCGGTGGTGTCGCTGGGCATCGACCTGGTGCCTCACGTGGAAAAGGCGGTGACCATCGTCGGCCGGCTGGCGCATGCTGGTGCCTGGATCTGCGTGTTCGTCGCATTCTCGGGCGTGTTGAGCGCCTGGCAGGACACCTATTCGGCCACGACGCGGGCGCAAACCCGGTCCATCAAGGGCTATATCCAGATCGGCAAGTTGATCCTGATGGCGGTATGCACCGTTTTGGTGCTGTCCATCCTGATCGACCGCTCGCCGCTATGGATGATCTCGGGCCTGGGCGCGTTGTCGGCGGTGCTGTTGCTGGTGTTCAAGGACACGCTGCTGTCGCTGGTGGCCAGCACGCAGCTGACCAGCAACGATATGCTGCGCATCGGCGACTGGATCGAAATGCCGCAATCGAACGCCGACGGCTTCGTCAAGGATATCGCGCTGCATACCGTCAAGGTACAGAACTGGGACAACACCGTTACCACGGTGCCGACCTACAAGCTTTTTTCGGAAAGCTACCGCAACTACCGCCACATGTTCGAATCCGGCGGCCGGCGCATCAAGCGCACCCTGCGGATCGATGCTTCCAGCGTGCGCTTCCTGACCGACGACGAAGCCCAGCGGCTGATGCGTTTTCGCCTGCTGCACGACTATCTTCAAGCCAAGACCCAGGACATCGCTCAGGCGAACCAGACGATGGGCGAACTGGCCAGCGTGCCGGCAAACCGTCGGCGCCTGACCAACATCGGCACGTTCCGCGCCTATGGACTGGCGTTCCTGAAACAGAACAAGGAAGTCCGCCAGGACATGGCGATGATGGTCCGCATGATGGAGCCCACCTCTGACGGCATTCCGGTCGAGGTCTATTGCTTCACGGCGGTGACGGCCTGGGTGGAGTACGAGCGGATTCAGGGCGATATCTTCGACCACCTGCTGGCCATCCTGCCGGAATTGGGCCTGCGCCTGTATCAGCAGCCGTCCGGGGCCGATATCGGCGCAATGGGCAGCTATTTGCGCGAGGGTGCCGTTCAAGCCGCCTTGGCGGGCGAGCGCGACCGGCAGGCCCTGGCCCCGCCGATCGACGCCATGCCGCTTGAGCGCGGGCTGACCGACGGCAAAATGCCCAGCTAGGCGGCGGCTGGAAGCGCCGTGAGATAATGGGGCGGTTGGAACTTAGTCATCATTGACCCAGGCGATCACCCCGATGTCGAACCCGTTCTTCAACCTGTATTCCCACGGCTTCGCCCGGGTGGCGGTCGGCGTGCCCGAATGCCGGGTCGCCGATCCGGCATTCAACGCCGCGCAAACCATCGAGCTGGCGCAGCAGGCTGCCCAGGGCGGCGCCGTGCTGGTGGCGTTTCCCGAACTGGGCCTGTCGGCCTATACCTGCGACGACCTGTTCCACCAGAAGGCCTTGCTGGACGAATGCGAGGCAGCGTTGGCCCAGGTGGTGCAAGCCACGGCCGAACTGGATATTGCCGTCATCGTCGGCGCGCCGTTGCGCGTTTCGCACCAGTTGTTCAATTGCGCGGTGGTGGCCGCGGGCGGACGCGTGCTGGGCGTGGTGCCCAAGAGCTACCTGCCCAACTACGGCGAATTCTACGAAGCCCGCCAGTTCAGCGCCGCCGATTGCGCCGCCGCGACCGAAATCCGGCTGCTGGGCGAAACGGTGCCTTTCGGGCCCGAGCTGCTCTTCCAGATGGAAAAGCTGCCGCTGTTCCAGTTCCACGTTGAAATCTGCGAAGACGTCTGGGTGCCCATCCCGCCGTCCTCGTTCGCCGCGCTGGCCGGCGCCACCGTGCTGGTGAACCTGTCCGCCTCGAACATCGTCGTCGGCAAGTCGGAATACCGGCACCAATTGGTGGCGCAGCAGTCTGCCCGTTGCCTGTCCGCCTATATGTACACGTCGGCGGGGCGTGGCGAATCGTCCACCGACCTGGCTTGGGACGGCCAGGCGCTGATTTACGAAAACGGCGAACTGCTGGGCGAATCCGAACGCTTCCTGAACCATTCCCACCTGCTTTTCTCGGACGTGGACCTGGACCGCCTGTCGCGCGAGCGCATGCGCCAGACCACGTTTGGCCAGTCGGTCCGCCGCCACCAGAACGAGGTGCGCCGGTTCCGCACCGTGCCGGTGCCGGTGAACCCGCCGTTGGACGACGCCGAACTGCCCCTTGAGCGCCGCGTGGCGCGTTTCCCCTATGTGCCGGCCGATCCGCAGCGCCGGGACGCCCGCTGCAAAGAGGTCTACAACATCCAGGTGCAGGCGCTGGCGCAGCGCCTGTCGGCCAGTAAGATGTCGAAGGTCGTCATCGGCATTTCCGGCGGGCTGGATTCCACCCATGCCTTGCTGGTATGCGCCCAGGCCATGGATACGCTGGGCTTGCCGCGGTCGAACATCCTGGCCGTCACCATGCCGGGCTTCGCCACCAGCACCCGCACGCTGCAGCAGGCGCGCCGGCTGATGGCCGTGGTGGGCTGCACGGCTTCTGAAATCGACATCCGCCCCAGCTGCCTGCAGATGCTGAAAGACCTGGGCCACCCCTATGCGGAAGGCAAACCGGTCTACGACATCACGTTCGAGAACGTGCAGGCAGGCGAGCGCACCAACCATCTGTTCCGCCTGGCCAACTTCAGCAACGCCATCGTCATCGGCACGGGCGACCTGAGCGAACTTGCACTAGGCTGGTGCACGTACGGCGTGGGCGACCACATGTCGCACTACAGCGTCAATGCCAGCGTGCCGAAGACACTGATCACGCATCTGGTGCGCTGGGTGGCCGAGTCCGGCCGCCTGGGCGGCGAGGGCGCCGAGGTGCTGCTGGACGTGCTGGGCACGGACGTCAGCCCCGAATTGGTGCCTGGGGGCGACGACGACAAGCCGGTGCAGAAAAGCGAAGCGTCCATCGGCCCTTACGAGCTGCAGGACTTCAACCTGTATTACACGCTGCGCTACGGTTTCTCGCCGACGAAGGTGGCGTTCCTGTCGCTGGCGGCCTGGCGCGACCGTGATGCCGGCGCCTGGCCCGACGCCGGCCACGTGGTCCGCAACCAGTACGATCTGGCCGCCATCAAGCGCAACCTGAAGATCTTCCTGGATCGGTTCTTCCGCACAAGCCAGTTCAAGCGCACCTGCGTGCCGAACGCGCCCAAGGTCGGATCGGGTGGTTCGCTGTCGCCGCGCGGCGACTGGCGGGCGCCCAGCGATTCCGAGTCAGTGGTGTGGCTGCGCGACGCCGAGCGCATTCCGGACGCGGCCCCGGACGCCTGATACGGGTTCTCCCGCTACTGCGGCGCGACGCCGGTGGTATTCTCTTATTCATTGCGCCTTGCCTGCCGGGACGGTACGGCAGGGCGCCGCAACAGATCAAAAACCCAGGACGACCAACGTGAAACAAGTCACCGCCATCATCAAACCCTTCAAGCTCGACGAAGTCCGCGAAGCGCTGGCCGAAGTCGGCGTCAGCGGCTTGACCGTGACCGAGGTCAAGGGTTTTGGCCGTCAAAAAGGCCATACCGAGCTCTACCGTGGCGCGGAATACGTCGTGGACTTCCTGCCCAAGATCCGCGTTGAAGTCGTGCTGCCCGATGATCAGGTGGAAGCCGCCATTGAAGCCGTGGTCAAGGCTGCGCGCACCGGCAAGATCGGCGACGGCAAGATTTTCGTCAGCCCGGTCGAACAAGCCATTCGCATCCGCACCGGCGAAAGCGACGAAGAGGCGTTGTGAGCTTCGCCTGTCGATAAGGCAGCAAGTACTCCAGGGGCCGGCCCAACGAACGCGGGACGGCCCTTTTTGGTGCAGCCGTCTTCGGGGCAATCTTGTCGGGCCGCATGCGCACATAGGTTAAAGCGCTAATTCCCCTAGCGGATCAGCTGGTTCATCTCAAGAATCGGCATCATCACCGCCAGCACGATCAGCAGCACGAATCCCCCCATCAGCAGGATCAGCGCCGGTTCCAGCAACGCCGTCATCGCCATCGCGCGCCGTTCCAGGTCGCGCGACAGGTTCTGCGCGCCGCGATCCAGCAACTCGGGCAGGCGGCCGGTCTTTTCGCCGCTGGCGATCAGGTGCACCAGTAGCGACGGAAACACTTTTTGCGCGCCCAGCGACGCCGACAGGGCCGCGCCTTCGCGCACGCGCGCCGACGCTTCGTCCACGGCCTGGCGCAGCACGTCGTTGCTTAATGTGCGGCGGGCGGCATCCAGCGCGGTCAGCAAGGCCACGCCGCTGCCGCACAGGATTGCCAGCGTGGACGCGAAGCGCGCCGCGTTCACCCCCAGCACGAAACGTCCCGCCAGCGGCAGCCGCAACACACGCGCGTGCCACGCGCGCCGCGCCGCCGGCGCCCGCAAGGTATAGCGCCACAACGCGATCAGCGCCACCAGCGCCACGCCTGTTGCCATGCCCCATTCGCGCACATAGTCGGACAAGCCCAGCATCACGCGGGTCAGCAACGGAAGCTGCTGCTTGGCGTGGTTGAAGGCGGACACCACCTGCGGCACCACATAGCCCAGCAGGAAGATCACGATGATGACCGACACGCTGCCCACGACCGCAGGGTAGATGAACGCCGTCATCACCTTGCTGCGCAACGTGTTGCGTTCTTCGATGTAGTCCGCCAGCTTTTCCATGACCTGCGCCAGATCGCCGGACTCTTCGCCCGCGCCGATCAGCGCGCGGTAGATCTCGGGAAAGTCGCGCGGTCGCGCCGCCAACGCGGTCGACAGCCGGTGGCCGGCGCGCACGTCATCGCGCACGCCGCCCAGCGTGGCGGCGATGTGCTTCTTTTCTGCCTGCTCCAGCGTTGCGGACAGCGCGGCATCCAACGGCAGCCGCGCGGCCAGCAGGCTGGCCAGCTGACGCGTCAGCCACGCCAGGTCGGCGTCGGACAGACGGGTGCGCAGGCTGGCGCCCAACCCTTGCGCACGCGCCGCCAGTGACGTCGACAACGGCAACAGCCCACGGCCACGCAACTGGTTGCGGGCCCCACGCTCGGAGTCGGCATCGATCGTGCCGCGCACGATTTTTCCAAGCGCGTCGGTGGCTTCGTAACGGAAGGAAGGCATAGTGAAAGGCAGGGGCCACACACGAATGCGAAACGTGCAAGAGCCCCGAATTTAAAGGGTTTCCAGCCAGTATGTTGCATGTCAAATATGACCGTAGTGTTGCACTGTCACCCCGTATACTCCGACGCGCTTTCACGTTTTTTCACACGATTTCACGTCTCAGGCACCTATCTCGTCATGCGTCATCTCGCGCAGTTCAGCCTTGCGGTCTTGCTCGCAGCAAGCCAAATCGGACCGGCACTCGGCACGGCCCACGCCCAACAGGCAGACAACCGTGTCAGCCTGAATTTCGTCGACACCGATATTCCCGCCGTGTTGCGCGCGCTGTCGCTGTTCACGCATCGGAATTTTCTGGTGGATCCCCGCGTCAAGGGAAAGCTCACGCTGGTGTCGGACCGGCCCGTCGATAGCGGACAGGCGCTGGCCATGCTGACGGGCGCGCTGCGTTTGCAGGGTTTCGCGATCGTCGATGTCGATGGCGTGACGCGCGTGGTTCCCGAGGCCGATGCCAAGCTGCAAGGCAGCGCAGTGGTGGGCAACACACGGCCCGCTGCGCCCGCGCCGGGCGCGCCTGCCGGCGGTGCGGCACGCGGGCCGGTGCCGGTGGCGGCGTTCGCCAAAGGCAGCAGCAGCGGCGAAATGCTGACTCGCGTGTTCCCGTTGAAATACGAGAACGCCGCGAACCTGGTGCCGGTGCTGCGGCCCATGGTGCCGCCGAACAACCCCATCAACGCCTACCCCGGCAACAACACGCTGGTGGTGACGGACTACGCGGACAACCTGGAACGAATCGCGCAAGTCATCGCGCGCATCGACGTGCCCAGTTCAATCGACACGGACGTGGTGCCCGTGCGATCGGGCATCGCGACCGACATCGCCATCCTGGCGTCGCAGTTGCTGGATACGCAAAGCAGCGACCCCACGCAGCGCATTGCCGTCGTGGCGGATCCGCGCAGCAACAGCGTGCTGGTGCGTTCCGGCAGCCCGGCGCGCACGCGGCTGGCCCGCGATCTGATTCTGAAACTGGACGCGCAGCAGAATCGGGCCGGCAATCTGCATGTGGTCTATATGCGCAACGCGCAGGCCACGCGCATCGCCGAAGTGCTGGGCGGCTTGTTGACCGGCCAGGCGAATGCCGCGCCGGGCGCCAATGGCGCCAATGGCGCTGCCGGCGGCGCGTCGGGGCCCACGGGGGCAGCCCAAGGCGGCGCCCGCCCGCAGAACACCGCGGCCAACGCCGGCAGCCAGATGGGGCAGGGCATGTCGGGATCGTCCAAGGGGGGCTTGTCGGGCGAGCAGGAGCGCATCGCCCGCGAAGACAACAGCACGCAGGCGGTCTCGTATTCCGCAGGCGGCGCCACCATCCAGGCGGATCCGGCGACCAACTCGCTGATCATTTCAGCGCCGGAACCGCTGTATCGCAGCCTGCGTGAAGTGATCGACCAACTGGACCAGCGGCGTGCGCAAGTGCTGGTGGAAAGCCTGATCGTCGAAGTCAGCGAACAGAAAGCGGCGGAATTCGGCATCCAGTGGATGACGGGCGCGGGCAACATCAACAGCGGCGGCACCAGCTTCATCGGTGGCACCAATCTTGGGGGCAGCGGCATCACCGGTTCGGGCCCGACGTCCATCGACGCGCTGGGCGGCGGCTTGAGCCTGGGCGTGGTGAAGGGCACCGTGGACGTGCTGGGCAACGAGGTCATCAACCTGGGCGTGCTGGCGCGCGCCATGCAGAATTCGGGCGAAGCCAACATCCTGTCCACGCCGAACCTGCTGACGCTGGACAACCAGTCCGCCAGCATCCTCGTGGGCAAGACCGTGCCGTTCGTGACGGGCCAATACGTGACCTCGGGCAGCAATGGCAGTTCCAATCCGTTCCAGACGATCGAACGCGAGGATGTCGGCCTGAAGCTGAACATCCGGCCGCAGATATCGGAAGGCGGCGCGGTCAAGCTGGACATCTATCAGGAAGTCAGCAGCATCGACGAAAGCCGTTCGAACTCCACCACCGGCATCGTGACCAACAAGCGCGCCATTGACACCAGCGTGCTGATCGACGACGGCCAGATCATCGTGCTGGGGGGCCTGCTGGAAGATAACGTAACGCTGACCACCAACGCCGTGCCGGGCCTGAGTTCGCTGCCCGTGATCGGTTCGCTGTTTCGCTACGATTCGCGCACACGCACCAAGACCAACCTGATGGTCTTCTTGCGGCCCTATGTCGTGCGCGATTCGAACCGCAGCGCCAGCGTCACCATGGACCGCTACGACTACATGCGCCGCGCGCAAGGTGTGGCGCAGCCTGCCAATCATTGGGCGCTGCCGGACATGCAGGCGCCGATGCTGCCCGCGGCGGGCTCCCCGCCGTCGGTGTCCAACAATGCTTACGACCTGCGGCCCGAACAGCAGGCGGCCACGATGCGCCGCCCGCCGCCCGCCACCGTTGAGTCCTTTGCCGTCCGGCAGGTTCCGGGCATGGCGCCCCAGCGCGATGCATCGACGGCGTTTCGCGTGTCGCGGTCGCTCACAATGGGCGTGGCAGTGGACCCCGAGTCGCTGCTATGAGCGCGCATCCCTTGCCCTATGCCTGGGCGCGCGCGCAGCGCGCCGTGCTGTCGCTGCGCGCGGGGCAGGTGCAGTTGACGGTCAGCCCGCGTACCCCGGAATGGGCGGTGCGCGAGATCCGGCGGTGCCACGGCGATATCGCCTTGACGCAGGTGGCCGACGAAGCGCTGGAAACCTTGCTGACGGCGGCCTACAGCCATTCCGAGGACGCCGCATCCGTCATGGGCGTGGCCGAGAACGAGATCGACCTGGACCGGCTGCTGCAGGACATGCCGGAAGTGGCGGACCTGCTGGAAGCGCAAGACGACGCGCCCGTGATCCGCATGATCAACGCGCTGTTCGCGCAAGCGGCGCGCGATGGCGCCAGCGATATCCATATCGAACCTTTCGAGACGCATTCGGTGGTGCGCTACCGCGTGGACGGCACCTTGCGTGACGTGGTGTCGCCACGCAAGGCGTTGCACGCCGCGCTGATTTCGCGCATCAAGATCATGGCGCATCTGGACATCGCCGAAAAGCGCTTGCCGCAGGACGGCCGCATCGCGCTGCGCGTGGGGGGAAGGCCGATCGACGTGCGGGTATCCACGTTGCCGACCGGGCATGGCGAACGCGCCGTGCTGCGCTTGCTGGACAAGGAGGCGGGGCGGCTGCAGCTGGAGCGGCTGGGCATGTGCCCCGAGGTGCTGGCCCAACTGGATCGCCTGATCCGCCAGCCGCACGGCATCGTGCTGGTGACCGGCCCGACAGGCAGCGGCAAGACCACCACGCTCTACGCCGCACTGAGTCGGCTGGACGCCGCCACCAGCAACATCCTGACGGTCGAAGACCCGATTGAGTACGACCTTAACGGCATCAGCCAGACCCAGGTCAACGCCAAGATAGACATGAGTTTCGCGCTGGCGTTGCGCGCCATCCTGCGCCAGGATCCCGACGTGATCATGATTGGCGAGATCCGCGATCTTGAGACGGCGCAGATTGCCGTGCAGGCGTCGCTGACGGGCCATCTGGTGCTGGCCACGCTGCACACCAACGATGCCGTGTCGGCGGTGACGCGCCTGACGGACATGGGCGTCGAACCCTTCCTGCTGGCGTCGTCCCTGCTTGGCGTGCTGGCGCAACGTCTGGTGCGCAAGCTTTGCCCGGAATGCAAGAAGCCCGCCATGCTGGATGGCAAACAGGTGTTCCACCCGGTCGGATGTCCGGCCTGCAACCACACGGGCTACAGCGGGCGCTCGGGCATCCACGAGCTATTCACGGTGGACGACGAGGCCCGGCGCCTGATCCACGAGGGGCGCGACGAACGCGAATTGCGCCTGGCCGCGGTGGCGGCGGGCATGCGCACCATGCGGCAGGACGGCCAGCGCTGGGTCGATGGGGGGCAGACGGCGCCCGAGGAAATCGTGCGCGTGACGCGCGACGCATGATGCCTGGCATGGCGTAGCGGGTGGCGCCGGCGGCAAGTCGGCGCCCGGAATCTGGAGGCTCTGGCGCCCGCGCCACGCGCGCGGCCAGGCGCCGGTCGACGCTACTTGCCGGTGCCGAACACCACCGTATCTTTCGTGCGCCGCCCCAGGGTGGACATCAGTCCGTCCAGGGCGGCGCGTTGCGCTTGCGTCGCCGAAGGCGCGAACGTGGCCTGGCCTTCGAAATTGACGCCGCGCGCCGTCACGCTGCCCTGTCCGGACACCGCCAGCACGCCGTTTTCGGTGCTGAGGAGAAGGGCGGCGCCCGGTTTGCCGGTGCCTTGCAGCCGCAGCAGGTAGGTGCCCACCGGCGCCACGGAGGTCAATGCCGTACCGGCATTGCGCCAGCGCAAATCGGCGATCGGACCGGACGGCAGGGGGGTGCCCAGGCGCAATGCCTGCCAGCTGATCTCGAGCATGCCTTCGGGCGCCAACGTGTTCCACGGCGCGCCCAGGGCGGCCAAGACGGACGCCGGCACGCGCAGGGACTGCGCCGGCAATGAGATGCCGGTCCAGCTCACGCGGGCGCGCAGCGGGCCTTGCAGCCACGGATGCGAGACCTCCAGAGCCATCGTGTCCCAGCGCCATCGCCATTGCACGGCTTGCGGCAAAACGCGCCGCGATCCCTGCGCGCCTAGCGCGATCCAGGCGCTGCCTTGCCATAAGGTGCCGCTGGCGTCGGCCAGCGTCACCAACGAAGGGTCGGGCTGCAAGGCCAGCAACCAGCGCGCCGGCAGCACGCTGATGGCGGCGGCCAGCGCACAGGCACCGCTGGCCAGCAGCAGGGCGGCAGCGCGTTTGTTGATACGGGGCAGCGGCATCAGCGGGCCCCCGCCTTGTCCGGCAGGGCCAGCGTCACCTGGCCGTTGACCAGACCGGGGAGTGGCCGGCCGTTGGGGTTGGCGGCGCGGGTCAGTTCGACCTTTTGCGTGGCCAGGCCCCAATCGCGGCCCGCCCCTTCCAGCCAGCGCAGCAGCGCCGATGATGGCGCCTGGTTCAGTTCCAGCCGTACACCGCTGCCGGATTCCGGTTGGCCCAGCGTCCACATGCCCGCCGGCAGGCCGCCGCGTTCCAGGCTGGCGCCCAGTTCCGCCGGGGTAGGCATGCTGGCGGCCGGGGTAGCCGAGCGTTGGCGCAACGACCGCGCCTGCGATGTCAGGTCGGCGACGCTGGCGGCCTGGGTGCGCAGCGCTGGCAATTCCGCTTGCAGCTTGCGCACGGTGTTCAAAGGCGGCTCGATGAAGACGACGAAGGCAATGGCCGCGCCTAACAGCGCGGCCGCGCCCGTGACCAGCCGGCGTTGGCGCGG